>JAKQCH010000082.1 GCA_029573825.1 Spirochaetota bacterium
TTTATCCCGAAACGAATGGTCCTGTCGCTCTCGTCATAACCGTTTACGCCGAACTCCAGGCGCACACGCTCAAGGGCCGGGACCAGGAGATGGATTCCCGCGAACACGGAACTGAGGTATTTCCGGTCAGACCATGTATCTCCCGGTTCACGGTAAAATGCGTGGTCGGTGCCGAGGACCAGCTGCAGTCCGTAATATCCGTGAAGGTCAAAGAGCGATATCTGCCTGTTGGTGAACAACTCAAACCGGTACTCAACGGTGGCAAGTATCTCGTCCTGGGCGCAGATATCGGGGTCCGGGGTAAATGTCCGGAGGCTGTTTACCCCTCCTATATGATAGAGCTCATAGGCGGGGATTTTCCCGGGCCTGAACCGGGCAAGGATATTGGCATGCAGGATGTGTTTATCCCCCGCAGGAACGTACAGCCGCAGGTCCTCCTTCAGTTCATAAAAATCCCCGTCCCCACCCAGCTTCTCACCGGAAACAGAAACTCCCGTTTCACTATAGATACCCCTGTGGGCATTGAACACACGGTTTCTCGTGTCGATAATAAATCCCGTACCGGCGGTGGGTATGAAATCCCAGCTCCCCTCTCCGAGAAACATATCGACATCACTGTTAAGCTCTGTAAAGACGGATACATCCGGATCATGTTTTACAAACAGTGCTGATCCCCCCACAACCATACTGAGATTACCGGTAAAACTGTATGTGAATCCAAGCCTTGAAAATATTGATCTCTCATGATACAGCTTGAGGGCATTATACGAATCAAAGAGATTAATTTCCAATTCGGTTTTCAGGGGGATAAGAACCCTGTCCGGAATATTCAGGTAGTAAAGAAACTCCTTTGCCCGCATAAATTCCGGAAGCATGGTGAAGCGCGCCATGATCTCCTGATGAATGCCCAGGCCAAGAAGGTTCATGTGGGTGATGCCGGGCCCCATGAGAAAGCCGTCCTGGTCCGTCCGCTTCATGGCGGGAAAAACAAGAAAGGCCGGGAGCTCCCTGAACCGGTATATCAGCACCTCTCCTTCTTCGGTTTCCTCAATGTAATACTGAACATCCGCGAAGATATCCAGGTCCATCAGCATATTTCTTTCTTCCAGCCAGTGATCGTAATTAAAGGATTTGTTTTCCCTGTTTTTCAGTTTGGAGGTCACAAGGGACTTCTCCGTATTGTTCAGGCCCTGCAGTTCAATGCGCGTGACGGCGCTATCCGCGCTATGCCAGGCAGCCGGCACAAGAAACACTGATAGTATTATTGTAAAAAATCGTCTCTTCATCAGTTTCGATTCTTAATTTACATGGCCCGGAATTGTCAAATATAATACCTCCCTGTGCCTTATAAACCGGACGCAAAAAGAATGACATTTCACTAACACAATAAAAAGCATGTTGACAGAATTTTGCCCTGTGTGAAAAAAAGAGAAAAAGAGTATAAAAAAAAGGAGATGTGTATGACAGAGAATAAGGTAGCAAATCCAGCGGTTGTCGGCCTGGCAGGTTTTGGAATTACGACGCTTCTGCTTCAGATCCATAATCTGGGGCTCTGCGGAGTGGGGCCGGTGTTCTGTGCCGCAGTTATGTTCGGCGGTCTCGCACAGATGATAGCAGGTTATTTTGAATTCAAGTGCGGCAACAACTTCGGATTCAGCGCGTTTGTATCATACGGCGCATTCTGGCTGGGACTGGCTTTAATGTGGATGCTGATAGATATGAAAGCAGGGGGGGCTTCGTTTATCGGTTCTCATCTATCTGTTTCAACAAGTGATGTGGGTATTTTCCTCTTTGGTTACACAGTGTACACGGCGATAATGTTCATCGCCTCAATGCGGATACATGGGGCCATGGCGTTCACGTTTCTCACTCTTCTGATAGGATTCATCGGCCTGGATTTTGTTTTTCTTGCCGGTATGAAGAGCATAGTAACAGCAGTTGCAATAGATCTGATTCTCTGTGCCTGCGGCGCCCTCTACATGATGGCGGGAATCATCATCAACGATGTCGCTGGAAAGCCGGTCCTTTCAATGGGGAAGGCCTGGATCAGCAATAATTAAATCTACGATTTACATACTCCCCTCTTTGTGAGGGGAGTGCAGTATCATCACCATCGGAAAAATTCACCATTCAACATCATCATCCCCGATAGAACAATTTCATATCAATACACAGATTTATACAGTTCACGCACTTCCTCTTCCGACTCAGGCATGCGGGGATTATTCAACGTGCTGCCGTTTACAAAGGCGTCATGCGCCATCACCGCCAGCCCCTTTTCAGGTATATTGATTTCCCGGAGGCTCTTTTCAAGGGGAGAATCGTTATACAGTGTTTCAATGGCATCTACCACTGAATACGCCCGATCCCGGATCGATAAACCGGCGGTACGTATTCCCATGGCCTCCGCGATTTCTGCAAGCCGGTGTGAACAGGAAGGGGCATTGTATTTCATGACCGCAGGAAGCAGTATCGCATTGGCAAGGCCGTGGGGTATGCTGTAATGCGCCCCCATGGGCCGCGACATCGCGTGGACCAGGGCAACGGAACTGTTGTTGTTCGCGATCCCGGCGCACATCTGTCCGAAGAGCATATCTTCCCGTGCCTTCATGTTGTGAGCAGCGTACGTGGCTTCAGTTATGCTGCGGCAAATTCGTCTTATGGCCTCTATTGAATACATTTGACTCATCGGCGTTGCTTTTTTTGAAATATACGCTTCAACGGCATGGGTAAGGGCGTCAAATCCCGTGGCAGCCGTTATGTGACTGGGCATTGTTATGGTAAGTTCCGGGTCCAGTATCGCCACCGTGGGGAGCATCCCCGGACTCGCCAGAAGCATTTTAATATTCCGCTCCGTGTCGGTGATCACAGAATATCGCGTCACTTCAGAGCCTGTTCCCGCCGTGGTGGGTATCGCGACAAGGGGCAGGGAACTGTTTTTCTGCGGAACAGCGCCTTCATAATCAGCAATGCTCCCTGCATTGGTAACAAGCATCGCAATGGCTTTTGCTGCATCCATGGCGCTCCCTCCCCCGAGGGCCACCACCACATCGCATTTTTCCTTCAGGGCAATTTCTCCGCCGCGTTCCACGGTGCCCACATCAGGGTCCGGGTTCACATCATCGAATATGCAATAACCAATGGATACGTTACGAAGGCTCTCCTCAAGAAGACGGAGGGCTCCGCTTTTCCTGGTAGAGTTTCTTCCGGTTACAACCAGAGCCTTTTCCCCCAGCTTTGAAATTTCAGCTCCCGCAGTTTGAATACTTCCCGTGCCGAATACTATCTTTTCAGGAATTTGAAACGTCATTATACTCATCTCATCGGCTCCCTGTTCATAAGATTATTGATACAATAAAAAAACCCTTCTCCCTTTGCAACAACGATATGTAACAGAACCTGTCAGATTCCAGTTAAATTATTGACCGGGGAATACTAAATAAGTATTTTTACTACCAGAATCCATGGAACAAATAAAATGGCAGTAGTACCCAGCAGTTTTTAAGTAACGGGTCGATATTACACGCCGCAGGAGAATATTTTTTTACAGCATAGAAACACCCGCAGCAATAAAATTTTTCGATCACCGGAGACATGTCATGAGTTTCATTAGCCTCAGCCTCAAATGGTCCGTTGAATGCAGCAACTGCCGGGAAACCCTCCCGGTCAACAAAGCGGCGGAACGCATCGTATGCCACCACTGCGGCGAAGAGACAGATACGCCCCTCCCCCTCTGGCAGCGCCTTGTGACTCCGCAGCTGACA
>JAKQCH010000083.1 GCA_029573825.1 Spirochaetota bacterium
CGGAGAAAAACGGAAATTTATCGGTATTTCAGGGCACAATATACCCTCATTTGAGATATTCACCTCCCCGGACTGGCGCGGCACAGAGGGACGATTTTTCGCGGACCAGCCCTCATTCAGAAGCGGAAACTATGTCTCCGATGTAGCCCTTGAGTTTAAAAAAGGCAAGGTGATATCATCAAAAGCCGGTTCCGGTGAAAAGTTTCTCCGGGAAATGCTCGCCATGGATGAGGGAGCACGGCAGGTGGGTGAATTTTCCCTGACAGACAAGCGGTTCTCGAAGATAGACACCTTCATGGCGGACACTCTTTTCGATGAAAACTTCGGGGGGAAACACGGCAACAGTCACATCGCCGTTGGATCATCATATTCTGATACGTTCACAGGCAATCCCGCGACCCTTACGGAAACCATGAAAAAGAACCTTGGATTTAATGATTCAGCGCTTCACTGGGACCTTGTAAACACGGAGGACAAAACAGTTCGGGCACACCTGAAAGGAGGGAAGACAATCATACTCTATGAAAAGGGGATGTTTGCATACTGAAAAATGTCTGGAATTAACCAGTCCGGATGTAAAAAAACACTTCATTTGTCAGGTACATCAAATTTATGTTGAAAGCCTGATCCCGGCTATACAATGAAGAAAATTTATTATTTGCAGGACAGCAGAAATGAAAAATACTATTGTCGGAATAATTACCTTATTGCTTTTCACCACGGTCATACCGGGATTTTCTGTAATTCATTCACGATATTACATTGAAGACCAGAAAAATGCCCAGGAATATCTCAGAATTGAGGTGCAACAAGTATCAAAGGACTGGTGTTTTGTCTGTTCCAGCCGTGATATCCGGGTCACCGCAAAAGTTATCGAGGTCATGCGCACCGCGAACAACATTACACCGGGCAATACCATTGAACTGCGATACCGCTATACCGCCCCCTCGCGGGGTCGGGTGGGACCAGGAACATTTCCCCTCCTTGAAAAAGGCAGGATATATCCGGTATTTCTCAACAAAACAGGGAATGGCTCCTTCTATATTCCCGCAGCAGGACCATACAGTTTCACGCCACTTGACAACCAGAATAATTGATCAGGGGTCAGAGCCGCTCCCGCAGATACTCTTTTATCCATTCCAGGGTTTCTGTTTTCAGCCCCTCACCGAGGTGGATCACGCCATGAACCGAGTTGAGGAGGAGGCGTTCACTGATCTGGTTCTGCTTCTTTTCTACCGTGATATCCAGTATATCACCCGCCCTGCAGCACGTTCCCTTTGTGTCTCCGAAGGGAGTATTCCGCACAATACACATCACGCCACCGGGATACACCTTTATCCGCTGCCTGGTAACGAGATCGAACAGGACAAATACCAGGATACAGACACCTGTTATCGCCCCGAAAAAGCCGAGAACCGCCATCCTCGAAGAGGGGTCAAATCCATTACGAAAACCGGCAGCCATTAGTATGATCGCAACGGCAGTGAGAAAAAGCGTAGACCATGAAAGCGATTTTTTTATCAGTATTGTCAGGACTGCCGCTTCACCGGATATTTCCAGCGCGACATCACGGGGAAACGGCACAGTGTTTTTTTCATCAGGTGTCGATACCGGTCGCTCTGTTTCCACAATAC
>JAKQCH010000099.1 GCA_029573825.1 Spirochaetota bacterium
TAGAGCTGAGGGAAACGTACAGGAACAGGGCATACTGCGATCATCTTGTCATACAGTACAACGCTCCTGACAACAGGAAACTATCTTTCACCCCGTATGACTGTTACTCAAAAGGAACATTCCATGTCGGCCAGCAGGTCAGCGTCAGGTATAACACCGGAAATCCGTCAATCGCGTATATGGATCACGGTGATAACGATCAGAGCACTTCAATCGCTCTCCTTGCATTCAGCGCATTGCTCCTTGTAATAGGGATATGGTTCATTGCCGTATCGTTCAGGAAGAAGGAATTGCCCGCAACTTGACCGGTTGTGGTATGATCCGGCGGGGCTTTTCGATATTTTGTGAAGACTGCAGTACTTTTCTTACTGCCGGGCACGGTTTAACAGGAAGGTCTGCACCGCGGAAATTCCGCCCGCATCATAGGAATGCAGGGGCAGCACAAGGCTCCTGCTTTTGTCCCTGCCCGCATAAATCATTTTTGCCTTCATGGCACCCGCTTCTTTCTGTTCCGCGAGAGTCAGGTTCTCATGGTCAAGCCAGTAAGGTCCGTACCCCATACGTATGAGCAGGTCGAAGGAGCCGGATGGTTTCAGGGTGAACGTCTTTCCGTCTGCGGTTTTTATTATTCCGTACAGAGAATCAAAATATGGAGCGGTTTTCCAGGAGTTTACCTCAGCCCATAGCAGAAATGTCCGCTCCGTGGCGGGGGCGACAGAACCGATTTTATTGCCGGCGGGAGCGTAAATATCCCAGGTTCCTGCCGGTTTAATTTCAATCACAGCGGCAGTGACAAACAGACGGGACCCTTCATAAACAAAAAAAACTGCCCCTGCCAGGGCCACAATTCCGCCAATCCAGAAATGGCTGAAGGGGGCTGAATTTCTGTGAACCAGCGAGAAACCAATCAGAACCGCAGCCAAAATGACCATAAAAATGAGCCCCGCCCCATGGCCCGCTGCTGCGGCCCATGCCCATCCGGTTCCGCTCCCGAGTTTTATAATTGTATCCCCTGCCATAATCTTCACCTGTGCCGGATAGTCATAATTTTATATACTGAAAATTTCTTCCCGCGGCGCTCATTTTCTGCAATGAGCACTTCCTCAGAGAGAAGAATTCCGGTGTACGGCCTCTTTATTCCGCAGCGCGGGAAATCCCCCGGAAAGGGGCCGTAAGAAATCAGTTTTTCCTGTATCCAGGATACAGTTCCTTCGCGCAGTCGGGGCAGATGCCGTGAGTAAATGTCGCGTCAGACCGGCTTGCGATGTAGGATTCCAGCCGCTGCCAGTATCCGTTGTCGTCCCTGATTTTTTTGCAGTTGGAACAGATCGGCAGCATCCCCCGGAGTGTCTTCACTTCCTTGAGGGCCTCTGTGAGTTCATCATTTTTTTTCTGAAGGGTCGATATCATGTCGACCATGGCGAGGTGCGTTTCGACAATATCCCTGAATTCCGAAAGGACCACCTCGTACTTTTCCCCGAAGGAGTTTTCCCTGCAGTCCTGCACGCAGATGGTTCCGAAAATTTCTCCCGTGGGCCAGTGCAGGGGATATCCCATGTAGGACACCATGCCGTATTCAATTTCCGGTGCGGAGCTCCATTCCGGGTCCGAGGGTGAATGCTGTACCATGAGGCGCCGCCGGTGCAGTATTACCGATTCGCAGTAATGACGGGCCAGTTCGACCTTTTCGCCGTTTTTATAGGGGTTTCCTTCGGTGATGGAAGCCCGGCACACTTCTATGAGGGGAGGGTCAATGCGGGTAATCACTGCAGTGGGAACCTGCAGCACACGGGCAAGAATATTCACGATATTCTGCCATTTCGTAAGGATATCGTCCGGGATATCTGTTTTCCGTATTAATACATCCATGCCGTGTATTCCGCATCTGGTTTGATGATCACATATAACATACCCGTTTTTTTTCAATTCTTTATTGATGAAATATGAAAAATATATATATTATTGTTGTGTCCCGTTTCGGGCAGGCATAACTACATGGGTTAAATTTTTTACTGTCTGAAAAGGAAGCAAAGGGGAGGCCCCTCCGGTAATTGAGAGGCCCCCCATTCCTTTATTACCGGATCCCGGAGTCGATGGCATCCAGTAGTGTTTTCGTTTGATTTTCGAGCAGTGAGAGCCCGGTGTCTTTGTTAAATATGATGGTACCGCTTTTATCAACAACAATGTAGACGCGTTTTGCAACCGGCAGAAGCCAGTGTTTTACTCCGTAGAGTCCTGTTACCATACGGTCCTTATCAGATAGAAGGGTAATATCGTTAAGACCGTGCTTTTCGATAAACTTCTTATGAGACTCAGTTGAATCAAAACTTATTCCCAGCACCTTGACTTTTCTTGAATTGAACTTCCCTATATTTTGTTGAAACTCAACAAATTCGGGAGTTCAATTACTGCTGTCATCTCTTGGATAAAACGCGATGACAGCACCCCTGTGCGTTGTGAGAACATTGCTGAGTGTAACCATCTCACCCTTTTGATCGGGCAGCGTGAAATCAGGGACCCTGTTTCCATCCTGGAGCGTGACCGCTCTCCTGTCCGACGACGAACAGGCAGTAATGAGCAGAAGCGCGCAGGAAAAAAATAGCAGTCTTTTCATTTGAAACCTCCTTTACTGTATATTGCATTCAAAGGTTGAATATCTCTTTGAACTGTTCATGCTGTAAAATATCACGCAGCCACTGTGTCATATCGGGGGGGCTGCAGAATGGCTGCTGCCGGTAATGCTCGAAAAAAGGGTAATAATAGAGGTCGACGAAGTTCTCGTATTTGTCTGATATCACATCCCGCACTGCCGGGTCCGAGGGCCTGTGATACCGGAGGTTTCCGGGGTCCGCCATGCCATAAGTAAGAAAAGAACTGATCTTATGTGAACAGCGGCATGGGTTTCGGGGATCAACATGGCCGCAGAAACCATTGATGTGTGAGTATATCTTTTTTCTTCCCCGTGATAATATCTTCCTGAAATTTTCACGTGATATCTCCAGAATTTCGCTTCCTTCGGCATCGGTTATCCCGAATATGCCGCCCAATATAAACACGATGCGCTCCTTTCTGCTCAGGCACATCAGCATTCCCATCATGCAGCCGTTTTTAATCTCTTCCTCGAGGATGTTCCTGTCAGGACGGGAATAATACCGGTCATCGGGCAGCTTTTCGATGAGGGAGACATAGGTTTCAATGTCATGTATCCGCAGCTCGAACTTCTTCTTTTTCATGGTAAGCACATGATTTGCCGTAATGCGGTACAGCCATGTCCTGAATGCCCCTTTGTGCGGGTCATAGGAAGAGAGTGATGTGACGGCCTTGATCAGTATCTCCTGGGTTATATCACATGCGTCGTCATGGTCCATTACCATTTTAAAAGCGATATTGTATATCCATCCCTGGTGCCGGAGAATCAGCTTTTCAAGGGCCCCGCGGTCCCCTTCCAGAGATTGCCGGATCAGTTCACTGTCGCCCTCGCCGCTGTCCGATATTTCACGAAAAACAGAACCCTGTATCATCATACCCCGTCAATTATTTCATGGATTTCCAGCAAGAATACGTTACGCATCATTACGGTTTTCATGTACTAAAAAAATTTCTCCATATAGTGAAGCGTGTTCTATCTCGTCCGGGAGTATTCTTTTCATTATCTTATATAATCCGCAGTCTCTTTCCCGGGAAAGCAGTGTTTCTATTGTATGTACCGCCTGATGCTCTATCGCGCAAATTTTCTTCACTTTTTTTTCCAGCGACAAGGGACGCATCGCAATGGCGGTGATCTTACCAAGTCCACGCCATACCCTTGTCCCTCCAAGCCTGCTGCCATAGTTCTTGCGATGGTATTCATCGAAAAGCCGGCTGTGCATCGCTTCATGGCCGGAAAACCTGAGGAATTTTTGTCCTATTTGTTCATGCTGTTGGTACTGTTTCGCCAGGCTTTCATACATGCCGGCGCCGACAAGCTCCATTCGAAATGATTTTCTGACCATTTTTCTTTCAGTTCCGGTTGCCTTCATAGTGGATTACTCTCCGTGAAATAATTATGTGCAGCAACCGCCTGTGTTCATCAGGTTGCTATGTACTGATACTGCTATTCCAGGGTACTGTGACAGAAGAGGGAGAAAAAAAGTGGGTTTTTTTGAAAAAATTACATTTGAAAACTGTCCTGTAATACCCCTGTGGGATTGAATTCCCGCTATCTGGTGTTGTCGTGATATGTGCAGCAGCCTGATGCACAGAAATGAGTATTTAAATGGACATTTTTTTGTATTCTGTGAATTATGCGATAAAAATGTATGTAATGTAAACCCGTAATACTATAACCTTTAAAATAAAACAGGAGATTAAAAGATGGGATTAATCGTTGATCGCAGAGACCAGGATTTTATACTGTATGAGATGCTGAAAATCCAGGACTTATTTGAAACAGAGAAGTTCAGTGAACTCTCAAAAGACGTCTTTGATATGACCTTTGACCTGATGCAGCAGATTTGTGAGGAGGAGGGTCTTCCCGCTTACACCGAAGGTGACAGAGTGGGGGCCAAATTTGAAGACGGTAAAGTTTTTATGCCCGAGTGCTATAAAAAACTGCATAAAGTGATGAATGACAGCGGGCTTTTTACCATGGCAGTGTCCCCTGAAGAAGGGGGCCAGGGTTTTCCTTATGTTGTCGATATCGCTGCCCGTGAATACTATGCCTTCAACATGGGATTTACCCTGTACCCGGAGGCTGCGGTTGGCGCGGCGCACCTGATTGACGTTCACGGAACGGAAGCGCAGAAACGCAAATACATGGACAAGATGTATGCCGGGGAGTGGGGAGGCACCATGGTCCTCACCGAGCCGGATGCCGGTTCTGATGTCGGCGCCCTGAAGACGAAGGCGGTGAAGCAGCCTGACGGTTCCTACAGGATCAGCGGGCAGAAAATTTTTATTTCCAGCGGCGATAACGACCTCTTCACCAACGTGGTGCACCCCGTTCTTGCACGCATTGAAGGCGATCCTGCCGGGACAAAAGGAATTTCTATCTTCCTTGTTCCTAAATTTATGGTGAATGATGACGGGTCCCTCGGTGCGAGGAATGACGTCCACGTTACCGGTATTGAACACAAGATGGGACTCAAGGGCAGCGCGACCTGTTCGATGAGCTTCGGTGACAACGGGAACTGCTACGGCGAGCTTCTCGGAGAAGAGCGCCAGGGCATGAAGATCATGTTCCAGATGATGAATGAGGCCCGTATCGGCATGGGGCTTCAGGGAGCGAGTACCGCGTCTGTTGCATATCTTCACGGACTCAACTACGCGAAGGACCGCGTGCAGAGCACCAGCATCAAGGACATGATGAACCCCGATGCCAAGCCGGTCGCCATTATCAACCACCCCGACGTGAGACGAATGCTCATCTGGATGAAGTCCCATGTGGAAGCAATGCGCGCCCTTGTGTATCTCTGCGCATACGCGATTGACAGGAAAGAGGCTTCTGAAGGTGAAGAGGCGGAAAAATGGCACGGAATTATGGAACTGCTTGTCCCCATCACCAAGGCGTACAACACCGATATGGGTTTCAGGGTCACGGAGCTCGCGATCCAGATTTACGGTGGATACGGTTTCTGTCAGGATTACCCTGTCGAGCAGTTTATGCGCGACATGAAGATTGCTTCGCTGTATGAAGGAACCAATGGTATTCAGTCTCTTGACCTCGTGGGGAGAAAAATGAACGCGAAGAAGGGGGCGAACTTCATTAACTTTCTCGGTGAAATGAACAAGACTCTTGCGGATTACAAGGATATTGAGACCCTTTCCGACATTTCAAAGGATGTGCTGGATTCGGTAAATCTCCTTGGCGAAATGGGAATGTATTTTGTCCAGTGCGGGAAAGAAGGGAAATTCATGGTTCCCATTGCGAACTCATATCCCTTCCTCAACCTCATGGGTAATATCACCCTGGGGTGGCTGCTTTTCTGGCAGGCAGGTATCGCCTCAAGAAAGCTTGAAGAAATATATAAGGAAAACGGCGTTGATGTTTCCGATAAAAAGGCAGTGCGCGCATTTATCAGCGAGCATAAGGACGCAGCGTTTTACGATGGCAAAATTCACAGCGCCCGATACTATGCGAAGCATGTGCTTCCTCAGGCAAAATCACTCGCGGAGTCGATTAAGTCTGAAGACCTCACATGCCTCAAAATTTCTGACGAAAGTTTCGCGTCGTAATATACCGATTGTATTTTATAGTCATGCAGTACGCGGCACGGCCCCGGGGCCGTGCCGTGTCATACTCAGGGAGCCGTGTGGAATGATCTGCCGGCGGTTTCCGGAATAACTTGAAATTGCACATTGCTGTGTGTATGCTGTGAACACGCAGCACCGAGAGGAAATAATGGCGAACCATCTTCACCACGTACAGATATTCGCGTCGGATGTTGAAAAGAGTATACGCTTTTATCAGGATATTTTCGGCGGACGGGTACTGATGGATACAGAAATATCAGGCGCGCGGAACATCCTCATGAGAATCGGAAACGGGCGTCTTGTTATTTATGATCAACCCCCGAAGGATTCCGGGCGTGGAAGCATTCACCATTTCGCGATCCAGACTGACGATCTTGAAGGCAATGTCGAGCGCATGAAGAGAAAGGGCATTGCATTCAAAAAGGACATTGCCGACAACGGGTATATTAAGTATATCATGGTCCCCGCTCCGGACAATATTCTCGTGGAATACTTTGAGGTAAACAAGGCGATGCTGCCGGAGGAATACGCGGAGTTTTTTGAATAATGGAATAGCAATATTGGAACTTGCTTCTCTCTCAGAGTGTATTTTTTTGAAAGAGTGACTCTTCAGGGAGGAGAATTTTTCTGTTTGTCCCCTTCATAAATAAAAAAAATCCCACAGTCCGATTACCCCATTCAGTACAGTGCAATATCAGTAACACTTTATTATACACATTATTCCCGGCAATCCGGTAAAAATGATTATCCTGTTTGCTCACCCTTTCTCGGCTAAGGAAGTACATTGTTCAATTCAGTTTTCTATTATCATCGTAAACATTTGTCGAACTCCAGCCGGATATATTAGTACGAAAAGAAATTGACTTTAATCCGCATTAGAATTACACTACATTTTAGAATAGGAGGAAAAAAATGACTTTCGCGCTTGTTACACACGGGGAGATGATTGACCCTACCACAATAAAGCTCAAGGAACCCATTCCGGTAGAGAAGGGCTCATTAAGAATTATTATTGAGAAAGAAACCAATAGTATGAAAAAAATCTCTTTTGGAATGGCAAAAGGCAAAATCGAGATCCTTCCTGAATTCTACGATCCCATTGAGGACTTCAAGGAATATCTGTGAAGGGCATTCTGCTGGATACAAATGTATTTCTCTGGTACATCAATGGTGATGAGCGTCTGTCTGTCACTATTCGTGAAACTATTGAGAACAACCCATCCTTCATAATGATAAGCATTGCTTCTATATGGGAAATCGGGCTGAAACACGCAAAGGGCAACCTCGTATTGAATGGCGGATTCCATAATTTTATCTTTAGTACAATTGTCGATACCGGAATAACAATTATGCCAATAACCGTTGAACACATTGAAACTTCAATATCATTACCCTTCCATCACTCTGATCCTTTTGACAGGATCATTATCGCACAGAGCAAATCAGAAAATATTGAATTGTTATATACTGATTCAGTATTTAAAAAATACATCAAGTCATAGCGCCTCTTCATTGAGAAGAATTTCTCTGTCCGTCCCCTTCATCCGTACAGAAATTCCCCTGAAAAGAGGCTATGTAACGTTTAATTTTCTTGACGGTCGTATTAATCAGAGAGTAAAATATATTAATTACACTCTGTAAAACAACAGGTGCTCAATATGAACAGTAAAAAAATACTTGAAGAGGCTTTGAAGCTTAAACCTGATGAGAGGTTTTCGGTTGTTGAAGGAATACTGAAAAGCCTTGATGAGCCCGACATTTCTCTTGATAAAATATGGGCCGAAGAGGCCGTAAAACGCCTTCACGCATTTCGCAAAGGCAAGCTTGAAGGCATATCGATGGAAGAAGTTTTTCAGAACGACTGATGAAAGTAATATTTACCCGGCTCGCGAAGCAGGAACTTGACGATGCCTCCCTGTATTATGAAATACAGATTCAGGGACTCGGTACACGATTCAGGACGGAAGTAAAAAGGCAGCACTCAGAATCTCTGAATATCCTGAAGCCTGGTCTGCGGAAGCGGATGAGATCAGGAAATGCATTCTGCATACCTTCCCTTACAAGCTTTTATATTCTATTGAAAAAGACTGTATATTAATTGTCGCTGTTGCACATCTTCATAGAAAACCCGATTACTGGGTGGATAGAGTATAAAAATCAGGAATACTCTGTTTCTCAGTGTGTCTCCTTCATCCATCCCAAAATCCCCTGCAAAGGGGCCGTTCGGAGTAACCGGATCTTCTTGTTTTCGGCTCTTTGTATTGAGCGGGCGATTTTTCTTCGCATTTCAAGTAACAATTGGTCACTGTTGTTCCACACCTTGTTTTTCTTGATACATTTGTGCCGGCCTTCTGAATACACCTTTGATAGGAG
This sequence comes from Spirochaetota bacterium, assembly GCA_029573825.1. GTDB lineage: Bacteria > Spirochaetota > UBA4802 > UBA4802 > JAGODF01 > JAKQCH01. The sequence continues at coordinate 8,605 of JAKQCH010000099.1, forward strand.
ACATTGCAGGCTGTTTTGCATGACTTTACAGCAGGGTTCACAGGCGCGTTTGATGCTGGTGATGTTGAAGAGCACTGAGCGAACTGCACCGCGCTTCATCAGGCTGGTGGCACGGCTACCTGCTGCGGCGCTGACATCCCATACGCCGCATATATCAGAACACTGCCTTTAACAACTGGGCCCTGTTTTTGGCGCCTGTCTTGATATAAATATTCTGAATGTGGTTGCGCACTGTGTTTGCGGACAGGTGCAGCTTTTCGGCGATCTCCTGGTACTCAAGGCCTTCATGAAGCAGCGTAATTATTTCAATCTCCCTTCCTGTAAGGGCAAATGCCTGCCGCTTCTCCTCGAACTTATTGTTTGTCCTGCAGACCAACAGAAGTCCTGTAAAATCGCCGAAGCCGTCATTGATTGATTCGAAAAACACGTCCAGCACCTGGTTGCGCTTTTTCGGATGGGGCAGTTTCCTGTACTCGGAACAATTTTCGGGCATAGAGAAGGCACCTCCACCGAACGGTTGCGGGGTCTCCCAGCCGGGAAACAATTCAAGGATGTTCATCCCTTTCAGTTTGTCTTTCGGTACAGCAAACGCGGAGAAGGCCGAATCGCTGGCCTGGACGATATTGCCGCGTGTATCGGTGATCAGAATGATATCGCTGATTTTGTGCATGATGCTGTTGATGGTGTGCGGAATATCGATTTTCATAAAACTGTATCGCAGAAAGGCATAAAACAGCGCAACCACCATGATGGAATACGTCAGATACCCTGTGGCGGGGATCCGGATTCCGGATTTTTCAAACACATACTGAAGTAAAAAATATCCCGGAACGCTGAGCATCCATGTGGTTACCAACGCCAGCAGCAGAAACGACAGGAGCTTCCTGAGGCGGCGGAGTTTCGTGGTGCGGTATTTCATTATAAAAAAAACTGTCACGACAAGGATGACTATGAATGAATATGCGTAAAAGTAGTATTCAAAGACTGATGGCCGGTACACGAAAATGTTCCCGATCGGGTTGGGAATAAAGGAGACGGTGTCCATGAAGCCGAACAGGTCCCTGATCAGAAGAGGCATGACGGACAGCAGGATGACCGCGGTCAACCAGTGCGGCGGCCGTTCATCGTCATAGTAAAAGACAGTAACCAGGAATATCAGGGCGGCATTAACCATGGGGGCGGTATAATGTATAATATGCAGCCAGAAACGCATTGCGTCCGGGCCCCGCGCGGAAAGGAACATCACGAAGCAGAACAGCGTCGCCATGTACAATGCCAGAAAAACCATGAATGATTTTATCTGCAGGGTCTTCTTTTTGATGAACAGGAGATAGGTGAAAATTGACACGTTCACTATCAGGACAAACAGGTATACAAGGGAAAAATGGCTCATAAGACTCCCACAACATTGTTGATAGAACTGCTGGAATGAATGTTATTCATTTCTGTTATTTGTAAAGAATTATTTTACAAAATCGGGTTTCCGTGCATGTATAGAAAGCCACCTGTGTTTCCGGAATACCCGGAACGCCCTCCCTCCACCCCGGGAGCACCCGGGGGGCAACGTACCGTGAACAGCCCGAAAACAGCCCGAGGAACTGTATGCACACCGGATCCATATTATCTGCGAATAGTGGATGTCAAAGGTAATTTTTCCTGAAATTATATCCCCATTTCACTGAACCATTGATTGGATTACGCCTCTGAAATAGTAGTTTTGTACTATTATTATTTTCCCAACAGGCAGGTTTTCTTTCAAAACTGGTATATATGTACTATTTACAAGATTTAAAAAATATATTTATATATATAAAATTCATATTTGCCGGAAATAATTACCCGCAATACATAGAATTCCGCGGATTCTCAGCCATGATACTGTTTTACACGGATTTTACGGAAGGGAGCTGAACACACTATGAAATTACGACTCATCCCGCCCATCGTTATGCTATTACTGTGCGCATTCGGAACACACGCCGTGCTGCGGGGAGAATACGTGTTCCTGAAAGACGGGAAAATACTGAAGGGCACCATTTCCGGTGAGACAGCCGCGAATATCACCCTGCAGAAAAGCGGCGGCAGCAGCCGGGAGATAATTCCCCGCGAAAACATCATGCGCATCCTCTACACCGAGCTCTACATGGGGAAAGTTTTCGTGCAGAAAACCGACGGCAAGGGGATCGCCTGTTATATGGTTGACGAGGACCGCACCACCTACACCTTCCGGAATGATATCAACAGCCCGACCGAGTTTACCCTGCTGCGGGACCAGGTGCTCTTTATAGCACGGCGGAACCCTTCCGGCCTTCAGGGGGCCCCTTCGACCGACAGTATACAGCTGAAGTGGCTGCCGCCATACAACCAGGTGAAGGAATACCGCGTGTACCTGAAGGGGCCGAATGACGCGGACTTCCGCAGGGCGGCAGCGACCTCCGGGAAGGAGTACGAGCTGGAGGGACTGAAAAGCAACACCTCCTACAAAATGCACGTGACCGCGGTGGCCCGGGAAGGTGACGAGTCCATGCCCTCCAATGAAATCACGGTGACCACGAAAAATATCCGCCCGAACCCGCCCGCGGAGATTACCGCGGAGACAACACCGACAGGTGCGAACGGCAAGATCACCGCACGGTTCCTGTGGCAGAGAGCGAGCGACCCTGACGGCAGGATAACCGGCTACACCGTATATCGCCTGACTGAGCAGGGGAAGAAACAGGAAGCCAGGGTCCCCGGCACTGAATATACCGCACGTAACCTCGCTCCGGACGTGAGGAATCGTTTCGAGGTAGCGAGCGTTGATGACCGCGGAGATGAATCTGAAGACACCGCTGATATTTCCGTGGGAACATACTGGAAACCATTCTTCGAGGCGCGGCTGAACTATATTGTACCGAAGGGCAGCTTCAGCACCATCATGAAGCCGGGCCCGGGCGGCATGGTGACGGGAGGGATAAGGGGTTTGTTTTTCCGTGAATTCGACCTCGGTCTCACAACCGGCCTCTGGCGTTTTGACGGCAACTACCGGGACATCGATTCGGCGTCCATCATCCCGATACTGGCGATGGCGCGCTGGAGAATTGACCTTATATGGAACATTTCTGCGGCGCCTTCATTGTACGCCGGGTACGGATACGAGCGGATCACCTATGCAAAGCGTAACGCGACGACCTTCGCGCTTGATACGGAGAATAAAACCTCCCTGCAGCCCATGGCGATGGGGGGCATTGACTTCATCTGGAGTGCCCTTAAGATGCTCACGGTGAACGCGGGCATTTCATACGGCGCCATATTCGAAGGGGAGAGGATGGACATGATGGAGTTCCACCTCGGTGCGGGATATATCTGGTAAAAGGCCAGGAACACGAAACCGCCCTGTAAAGGTACGTGAATGTCAAAAAGGGGTAACCTTATGAAAAAAATGCTCTCGCTGATTATAGGAATTATTGCACTACTCGCCGTCTCCGGTTGCGACGAAGGGGCATTCACTGACATAACGGGGGAGGTGGACACCAACTACTTCCACGGCACACAAAAGTTTCTCGCGAGCGACGGCGCCGGGAGCGATCAATTCGGAGAACATGTGGCGGTATCTGCCGATGGAAGCACGGTGGTGGCCTCCGCGTCTGTGGATGACGGCTCCCGCGGTTCAGCGTATGTGTACCGGTGGAACGGACAGTCGTGGGTCGAGATGAAGCTTACTGCAAACGACGGCCTGGCTAGTGATGGTTTCGGTAGAAGCGTGGCGATATCAGCCGATGGTAAAACCGTGGTGATCGGGGCACCATACACTGAAAACCCTGAAGCTAATGCGGGATCCGTTTATGTGTTCAGATGGAACGGTTCGGCGTATGTTCAGGTAGATAAGCTCCAGCCTGTAACTAATGTTGAGAATGCAATGTTCGGCACCAGTGTATCGGTTTCAGGTGACGGATCGAGGATAGCAGTGGGTGCAGTGTATGTAAACTTTTCCGGAGGGAGTACCTGGGGGGCGGTGTATATATTCCGCCGGAATGGCTCCACGTACGAATTGCTGGGAAGTGCCTTAAATGCGCCAACTCCGCAAAATTATGACTTTTTTTGTGAAGTCGCACTATCATCTGACGGGAGCACCCTGGCGGTAGGCGCAATGAGGTATGACGCATATAATGGTGCGGTTTTTGTGTTCCAGTGGAACGGCTCGAATTACAGCAACGGCCAGCGGCTTGTTACAGTTGATCAGACGTCCGGTGAGCGTCTGGGCGACAGTATATCGATATCCGCGGACGGGAGCACCGTGGTTGCGGGAGCATCCGCCTACAGCAGCAACCGGGGGGCCGTGTACGTATTCCGGCGGAACGGCTCCTCGTACGCACAGGTCAACAAGCTTATAGCGAGCGACGGTGCGGCAAGTGATTATTTTGGCATCAGCGTGGCCGTTTCTGGTGACGGCGGAAGGGTGGCTGCAGGAGCGTATCATGATAACGAAGCCTATGTCGAGCAGGGTTCGGCATACCTGTATAGGTGGAACGGTTCAGAATACGTGCAGTCAGAGAAATTGCTGGCGACCGACGTTGCTGCGGCAAATTATTGCTACGGCTCCGGCATCGCGCTGTCGGCGGATGACAGCACACTGGTGGTAGGGGCGTACGGGTACAGTTCTTCCCGGGGCACGGTATGGCTCTATGCGGAGTGAGGATGAAGGAGGAAGGTAATGGAAAAGAAAGGGACCCGAAGAACTGTTCTTCTTCTAGCGGTTATCGTGCTGCTCGGAGCCTGCGGCATTATCGCCCTGCGGAATGCCATGGATACGGCAGGGGACCATGGGGAGGTACCGGTCAGGAACATCCCGGCTGTTGCGGAAAAAACGCATGAAGTGAAGGCCCCTGCCCTCCCGGCGCGTCATATCATCCCCCCGAAAAAACGACAGACGGATGCCATACGGTCCAATGACGATATTAAACGGGTGTACGGAAGAGTGGAGACAGTGTCCCTTTTCAACGGGAAGTCCTATACCGGGGCGGTCATAGGGAGCAATGCGGTGGATTATACCATCGTCACCGTGGGGGGCGTTAAAAAAGTCACCATGAGCGATGTGAAGGTTCGGAAGATCATTAGATAATTGTCTCCCCGCCTTTTCGGCATCAAGCCTTTTCAATATTTCCCGTTTTTCATCCGGGTAACGGACCTCAATGTTCAACGGCATAAGAAGGTCGATATGCTTTTTCTATGGTCTGGTGACAATAAAATCCCGACTGAAGATATTTTTTCTTTTTTAGCATAATCTTCGCCGAATCCGGATCGTCAATATCCATAAGTGACATCCTTTATTTCTTCACTATATGACTGTCAGAAACAATGTCAAAAGGGTTTATATTTTTATATAAACATATACGGGAAACAGCTCCCCTCTCAGAGCGCATTTTACGGAAAGAGCGCCTCCTCAGAGAGAAAAATTTCTCTGTCCGTTCCCTTCATCCATATAACAATCTCCGGGGATGGCGCCATTATAATTTTGATGATCCTGACACAAATCCCGCAAAAAAGTATTGATTTTTTCTGTGAATTTAGTATCTATATTATAGATCAATTGTATTTTTCGAGGAATAACAATGCAGGTAACAGTCAGCAAGGAAGAGCTCTATACAATGATAAAAGACGCTGTCCGGGAAGTTATTCAGGAAAAGGAACTTAACCAAATTTTGAAAACGATACCGGAAGTCTCAGATGAAGAGATGCAGGAGATCACAGAAAAGTACGGCTCACCGGATAAATATCGCGATGTTGCCCGAAGTGAGACAGTAGATATATGAGTTGGACACTTGACTACTCAAGTCAGGCAGACAAGTTTCTACAGAAAAACCCGGCTCAAAAAGACAGACTAATAAAAGCGCTCAGTGATTTCATCAAAAAGATTTCAGATGAAGCTATCTCTCTTGATGTAAAAACAATGAAAGGAGTCTGGAAGGGATGCCATCGAATCCGAAAAGGTGATATGAGAATTATTTTCTCTGTCAATAAACCTTTACAGACAATACATGTACACCTGATCGATCACCGAGGAGATGTTTATAAATAAATACCTCGTGGGAAGTACGTCTCATGCCTGCAACCCATTCAGTGGAATATTGAATATTGGCAGTAAATTGCCCGTACCTATCTTCTGTGCTGACAAAAATGACCCCTGACAGTGACCTTAAAATTTTAATACAGGAAACAACTCCCCTCTCAGAGCACATTTACTATAAAGAGCTGCCTTAGAGAGAAGAATTTCTCTGTCCATCGCTTTCATCAATTGCGATCTTAATATAGCGGAAAATTTCCGGAGCATACTGGGCCTCGTCAATAATTACCGGGAGAGAGAGGCTTTTATGAAATCTCCCGGGGATGTCTGGGCCTGAAGAGCGGCTGAAGGATTATCAAGGGAGACGTAATTATAATCAGGAAAGATATGTTTCAGCAGACTGGTCTTGCCTGTCTGCCGCGCTCCGGTCATAATCACTGCCGGATATTCCTTCAAAGTTCTGGCTACTATTTGATTAAAATATCTCGAAATCCACATGCGACATTTTTGCAGTATCATTGCAAAAATGTCGCATGTAATTTTTACTCCTCCCATGTGTCCTGCAGCATGGACGTGCAACTTAACGAAAGGTCACCATGCACCGTGTATGGTTGATCTCAGGGGTATAGCTGTTGTAAAAGTACCGGGAGATGGGATAACCGGCGGTGCGGAACAGGGTGAAGTTTCCGCCGCTCCTTCCATTCAATGAAAATGTCTTGCAAAAAATGACATGCCGTGATAGGAATACATACCGGCGTATGCCGGAATCCCTAAGGCCGGTGTGAGCACATGAACCTGAAAAAGATTTTTGATCCCCGGAGCGTCGCTGTCGTGGGGGTGTCACTTTCAAATCCATTTAATCCCGCGAATATTATCTACCATAAAAACAACCTGCGCTATAAGGCGCGGACCTACTGTGTCAATCCCGCCGGTGGGACCCTGTACGGGGAAACGGTATACAGGTCGGTGACGGAAATTCCTGAAAAAGTGGACCTTGCGGTGCTCAGTGTCAGGGCGGAGCTTGTGCCGGCAGTGATGGAGGAATGCGTCAGGGCAGGGGCGGGGGGCGCAATTATTATTTCAGGGGGGTTCGCGGAATCCGGCCGGGGTGACCTGCAGCGGCGGATACAGGAAATTGCAAAGGCGAACAACTTTCCGGTGATAGGTCCCAACTGTCTCGGCATCTTCTCACCTCCCGGTGTGGACACCTTTTTTCTGCCCCATGAACGTCTCATCGCCCTCCGTGAAGGGTCCGTCGCCCTGGTGAGTCAGAGCGGCGGCATCCTTGTTGACCAGACCATTAAACTGACACAGGAAGGGGTGGGCCTTTCCCGTGCGGTGAGCATCGGCAACAAGGCTGTTCTTGATGAAGTGGACATGCTTGATTTTTTTCTTAAAGACCGCAGAACAAATGTTGTGGGTCTCTATATTGAAGGTTTCTCCGAGGGGAGGGGCAGGGATTTTATTACCCTGATGAAAAGCGCGAAGAAGCCTGTGGTGGTGCTGAAATCCGGGAAGACCCCGGGAGGTTCACGGGCGGTCAGTTCCCACACCGCTTCGATCGCGGGAGATTATAAGGTGTTTTCCGAAGTGCTGCAGACGAGCAGCGTTATAGAAGCGCGGAACGAGATGGAGTTCGTTTCGTACTGCGAAGTATTTTCATGCTGTTCACGCAAGCACGTTAAGAATGTCTGCATCATTACCGCCAGCGGCGGCCACGGCGCGATCGCGGCTGACGGCTGCTTTCACGGCGGCCTTTCGATCGCGGAGGTCCCTGAAGAGGATGCTGCGGCACTTCGGCCCATGCTGTCGAAGAGCGTACAGGGCATCTGTTCACTGGAGAACCCCGTGGACCTTACGGGGAGCGCCGGGGATATCGACTTTCAGACTTCGGTAAAGTTCTTTCTTGAAAAGGATTATGTTGACTGTATCCTGCTGCTTCTGCTGCCGTATCTTCCCGGCATTACTTCAGATGTCGGCGCGCGGGTGGCCCAGCTTGCACGGGAGTCCGGCAAACCGGTTATAACCTACATGCCCCACATCGATAAATACGGCATATTCATTGACGGCTTTGAATCAAACGGCGTTCCCGTGGCCCATTCCGTGGAGGGCGCCGTGTACATGGCCCTGGGACTCGCAAGGAGGGGAAGATGAAGGAAGACGCGAAAACAATCCTTGACAGGTGGCGCGATACCGGGTGGGTCATTGAGCCCGAGGCGAGAAAGGTATTGAAGCTGTACGGCCTTTACACCGCTCCCTACAGCTGGGCGATGACGGCGGAGGAGGCAGTGAAGGGCGCCGGAAAAATAGGATATCCCCTTGTCGCAAAAATTGTATCCGCCGATATCATCCATAAGTCAGACGTGGGAGGCGTCGTGGTGGGTGTGCGGGATGATAAAGAACTCCTCGCGGTGTTTACCCGCCTTTCCTCCCTCCAGGGTTTTCAGGGAGTGCTCCTCGACGAAATGCAGTCAGGATTTGAGCTGATCATCGGTTCCAAACATGATCCCCAGTTCGGCCCGGTGGTGCTGATAGGGATCGGCGGGACTTCCGTCGAGATATACCAGGATGTTGCCATACGCATGGCCCCCGTCACCGTGAGGGAGGCGAAGGAGGCGCTTCTCTCCCTACACGGCAGCAGGCTGATGCAGGGATACCGCGGAAAGCCTGCCATTAACATGGGAAGCATCGCGAACCTCATCGCGAAATTTTCTGAAATGGTGTATGATCTCCGGGGCCGGATAAGCTCCATCGACCTGAATCCCGTAATGTGCAGCAGCAGAAAAGCGGTCATTGCGGACGCGCGGATTGTATTGTAGCACTTTCCTGTGAAAGCAAAATATTCAAATACGTGACAGGTTTCCGGTTTTCCGCGCAGACTCCTGTATTAATAAGAAAAAATTTTTTACAAAAAAAGAAATATTTTTGTTGCCAAATACTGCCGTATTGGATTTATTTATAACGACCGTTCAATATAAATAAATACTCTCCCCAAAGGATGTGTTATATGGAAAAAATAATTCAGAATACACACTATGACGCGATTATAGCGGGTTCCGGTCCCGGCGGTGCAACCGTCGCAAAGGAGCTGTCAAAACGGGGGAAAAAAGTTCTGATCCTCGAATGGGGAAGCGGTGAGGATATAAGCTGGCATCCGGTGAAGCATATCTGGCAGGCCTTGAAATGGCTGGGGATGCCGGGGCGGGGGCTGCTTTTTACCAGAGGGTTTCTTGGCATGGTACGGGGTATCTGCAAGGGGGGCAGTTCTGTTTTTTATTACGCCTCATGTTTTAAAATTCCCCACGAAATGCTGAAGCGCCATGGCATTGATGTTACGGTGGAAGAAAAGGAAGCGAAAAAGGAGCTTCCTGTGGGAGAACTGAAGGATGCCATGATAACGCCCATGGCGGCACGCCTTATGAAGAGCGCCAATGATCTCGGATATCCCTGGAAAAAGATTGAAAAGTTCATGTACCAGGAAAAGTGGAAGCCGGGATACCCCTTCGGTTATTACGGTGATCCGGGCGGTGTGAAATGGAGCGCCCGGATGCAGGTTGACGATGCGGTGTCTCACGGTGCGGTGTTTGTCGATCGGGCCCGGGTGAAACATGTCATCATCAGGGACGGAAAAGCAGAGGGCGTTGTTTTCAAAAAAGGCGGCAGGGAGTACAGTGTTTTTGGGTCAAAAATTGTTATTGCCGCGGGAGGGATCGGCACTCCCGTCATACTGCGGGCAAGCGGGCTGAAAAAAGCGGGATATAATTTTTTCTATGACCCCCTTATTACGGTGTGCGGGGTGGTGAAGGATATTACAGCACGCCCCGATGAAATTCCCATGACCGGGGGATTCCACAATGAAGAGGAAGGATATGTTATAACCGACATGGCGCTGCCTTTTATGATCGACGCGGGATTCAGCGCCGAAGTATTCAGGTTTCACCGGCTTTTTTCACAGAAGAAGACCCTGCGCATCATGGTGAAGATACGGGATTCCCTGGGGGGAAAGCTCACGGACAGCGGCGGCGTACGGAAGGGGCTTGCCCCGGAAGACCGGCTCAAGCTTGACCGGGGATATGAGGCGGCAAAAAAAATACTGGAACATGCCGGCGCCCGCGGCATTTTCAGGACATGGTATCTCGCGGCGCATCCCGGGGGGACTGTGAAGATAGGCGACCTCCTCGATTCCAACCTGCGCACTGAATATGAAAACCTCTATGTATGCGACTGCTCGGTGATCCCCGAGCCATGGGGGCTTCCTCCGGTGCTTACCCTTGTGTCCCTGGGAAAGAGGCTCGCGAAGCATCTGACCGGTGAGGATGTGAAAAAGAAACCTGCAGCGAAAAAAGCTGTCAGGAAAAAACCTCTTCAGAAGAAACCCGCAAAGGTGAAATGACAGGGCGCCGTTTCGCGGCGCACAGGATATACGAAGATCGTTATTAAGAAAAGAAGGAATGCGAGATGCCCAAGATCGTTGACCGTGATGAATACAGAAAGGAGCTCCTTGAAAAGTGTTTCACGCTTTTCACCCGGAAGGGATATTCCGGCGTTACCATGCGGGAGATTGCCGGGGAAATTGATGTATCAACGGGGACCCTGTATCACTATTTTCCCACCAAGGAGAGCATCCTTGAGCAAATGTTCGCCTACGTGCAGGAAACGAACGTCCGTGATTATCTTTCACTGACGGAGCATGTGGAATCCATTGAGGAGCGGATTGAGCTTTTCGGAGAAACGTGGAAAAAATACGGGGAGTATTATCAGAATGTGTTTCTGCTGGCAGTGGATATGTTTCGAAACGACGGTTCCGGCTATTACGAAAAAATCCTGAACGGATTTTCTGAACATTATACCCATGCCATGTCGGAGCGTCTGAATATCACCCCGCAGTTCGCGAAAACTCTTTTTGTGTATCTCATGGGGCTTGTGCTTCACGCAATGCTGACGCCGAAATTTTTTTCCTACGAAGACCAGATTGACGTGCTTATACAGATGCTGAAGGCGGCAATTGTCGGCAGTGCCGGCGCAGAGGGTTCACGTGCTGATGTGATGAAGGAAAAGATTTATAATTTTATTATCCATAATGTCATCCGGGATAACGCAGTAACTTCATAGGAGCAGGACAGGGGGCCATCGTGGTTTATCACAGTGATACAGTGCAGGGAACGGGTGCCGGGGAGGGGCAGCGTGAACATATTAAAAAAATTGTCCGGGCCTTCATGGGTACTGATGAATTCAGGGACATTATGGAAGCGGCATTGCCGGAAGCCGCTGCGCTGTGGGCGGGGAAAAGCAGAATAAAAAAAGCGATTGCGGTACCTGTTGTCCGCGGTTTTGAGAAAGGGCTCTCCCGTGAAAAGGACACGGGGAATGTCCCCGGCTTTTCGGCGCTCCTGAAAGACCCGTCATTCATCCCGGCGGTTTCGCGCTATGTTCCTTCTCTCGTAAACGGGATCATGTGTTTTATGGGGGAGGTGATGGAGGAGATCAATGCGCGCCCCATTGAAGAAAAGTCGGACATTTTACGGGGACTTCTTTCCGGCATTGATTCTGAAAAAGCAGGGGAGCTCTGTACGGGGCTGGGGCGCATCATAAATTCTGTCCATGAAGGTGACCCTGTTTTTTTTGCTGAGACACTGCGCGGAAGCGTGCAGGGTCTTGTCGCGGGAATCGATTTTGGTGAACTGAAGGAGCTTGCTGAGGGCTCCCGGGAGGATATTTCCGCACTTGTGGAAATGGTCAATGAGGAACTGTGGAAATACCCTGCAAAGGTCCTGTGCCTTTTTTCACTCATTCCCGCGGCGGTGAATATACTGGTGTCCTCCGCGGCGGCGGCCATTGCGCCGGTTAATAAGCTGGCTCCGGATATCCTCGCCGATGTCATGCTTTCCCTCGCGGGTGAGGTTGGCGGTGAGAATATCGGAACGCTGATCAATGAGGTGAGTGAACTGGTGCGGAAGCTCCATACCGGGAGCGCCCTGATCGGCGATCAGGG
>JAKQCH010000114.1 GCA_029573825.1 Spirochaetota bacterium
GGAATCAAGGCCCTTGCCGCAGCTCTGATTGCGGTAATGATTTTCATGGTGATCTATTATAAGCTCTGCGGAATAATAGCCGCTTTCGGATTGGTGCTCAATCTTGTGTTCATGGTTTCAATTCTTTCATGGCTGAACTTCACTTTGACGCTGCCCGGTATCGCGGGCTTCGTTCTGACCATCGGATTTGCGGTGGATGCAAATGTCATTATATTTGAAAGAATCAAGGAGGAACTTGCCAACGGCAAGACGGTACGCCTTGCGGTAACGTCAGGTTTTGACAGGGCTTTCTGGACGATTTTTGATTCGAATGTTACCACGCTTATAGCCGCCTTTATCCTTTCACAGTTCGGAACAGGGCCGATAAAAGGTTTCGCGGTAACACTTTCGATTGGTGTCCTTACCAGTATGTTTGTCGCTCTGTATATTACAAAATTCCTATTTCAGCTTATTAACCTGAAGAAAGATATCCAGAAACTCAGTATATAGGGAGAATGGTCTTGGATAAATATATAAAATTTATACAGTACAGATTCATAGGATACGCTATCGCAGTTGTTCTCTTTACCGTGTTTATAACCGGTACGGTAATGAACGGCGGTTTTAACTGGGGGATAGATTTCGTCGGCGGAATAAAGGTAATTGCGAAGTTTGATCAGAATGTCACCGCACCGCAAATTCGGGAGGTTCTTCGGGCCAATAATGTTACTGCTGATGTTCAGAAGTACGGCGGTGACGAGGTGAATGAGTATGTAATATCCACAAGGCTTCCGGAACGTGCTTCGTACGCCAATGTCTCTGAAGGGGCACAGGAGAGGGCGGTGGAAATGGCAGCCGCCGCGACGGGAACTACTCTGGAAGTCGGGAATGCCGGGGTTGATCGCATACAGTCGCTGCTGAAAGGCAATTTTAGCAATGTTCAGATAATAGGTATTGATGAAGTGGGACCCGCGATAGGTGATTACCTGAAAAAATCCGCGATATATCTTTTTCTTTGGTGTGTCGCCCTGATGATGGTGTATCTTGCGTTCCGTTTTGAGTTTCGTTACTCTGTTGGCGCACTCGCAGCGATAGTGCACGACGTTTTGCTGACATTCCTTTTCTGCGGTATGTTCAGTATTGAAATCAACATTCCCATTATTGCGGGAATTCTGACAATATTCGGGTATTCCGTCAATGACACCATCGTTGTGTACGACCGCATACGGGAAAATCTTTCGAACATGGCCAAGCAGTCATTCATGGAAATTTCAAACAGGTCAGTGACTCAGACATTGAGCAGAACAATTCTTACCACGGTAACATCGCTTATTGCGGTTTTCTGTCTGTACATGATAGGCGAGGATGTGATAAATGATTTTGCGCTGATTCTCCTGTTCGGTTTTACCGTCGGTGTATTTTCAACAATATTTATCGCGACACCCCTTGTGTATGAATGGAACCGTATCAAATCAAAATCATGAATCCATGAGGTTGGTTCGCATTGATGCGCGAGTTCTTGCTGCAGTATTATTATGGTGTGTAATTATCGGGCCCGGTATTCTCAGAGGAGAGACACCGGGCCTTTATCATGAATACAGCAGTGAGAAAATTCTGGGATTCACCAGACACCTTATTAAGAAAGAGGAATATTACCGGGCTTCCATGGAGCTGGAGCGCCTTTCGGTGTTTTACCCCTCATATCTGAGCAGCGAACGGTATTCCATCGCTCGTGCGTTTCTCCTGATGAAGGGCCGCCGGTACCGGCAGGTAGCTGACAAACCGCACATATCTTCCGCCGGACCTGGACAATGCGCGGATTTCATTTTCAGATCGGATGCCCTGCTCTATACTTCGAATTATCAGGAATCAGAAAAACTCATCAACAATCCCGGAATATCCTGTGACACTTCCTTCGACGCGTATTTCTGGAAGCGCCGCTATGTGGCATCGCTTCTTGGAAACAGATTGGATGATGCGGCGGCATTCCTTGAAAATGAAAACCTGCCCGGGGCTATCATCAGCAGCAAGCAGTT
>JAKQCH010000155.1 GCA_029573825.1 Spirochaetota bacterium
TTGTGTTTCATTACATTACCTGTGACACGGAAAAAGAAATCTCTGAGCGATATCAATACCTGAATAGCAGTATGATCCGATGTGTCTATATTATGTCACCTTAAAAAAAATGCAACCATTTTCTTTAATTATATGTCATTACATACGGGATGTGTCACATATCACGCAAAAAAGCACTTCATTCATCGTAGTGGTTGCTGCGGCGGAAGTTCTGTGACGCTTATAATATTATTTATTCATGTCATGAGGTTGTATGAAGCATTATTCTGTTAGTGAACCTGTTTCCTTTTACACACATTTTTTCGGGGCAATCGCAGCAATTGCAGGTGTGATTCTGCTTATGAACAATAATGCCGGTACGGCAGTCAAGTCCGGTGTTGTGTTGATTTACGGGCTCTCGCTGATTTTTTTATTTTCAGCCAGTTCTCTTTACCATGCCTGTAAAAAAGAGGAGAATGGTGCTTCTGTTCTCCGGAAACTGGACCATCTCGCGATATTTTTTCTCATAGCGGGAACCTATACGCCGCTCTGTTACCGATTCCTGGATGGCGGGTGGATGTACGGCATACTTATCGCGCAGTGGGGCCTGGTAGTTCTTGGTACTATATTCAAGCTTGTATGGATATCCGCACCGCGAAAGTATTCAACTGCGGTGTATGTCCTGATGGGATGGCTGATAATAATTCCAATACATAAGATATGGGCTGCAGTACCTTTGACCGGGTTCGTGCTTATACTGGGAGGAGGGGTTGCATATACAATAGGTGCTGTTATTTATGCGAAGAAAAAACCCGACCCCATTCCTGATGTTTTCGGTTTCCATGAAATATTCCATCTGTTTATACTCGGGGGGGCGCTGCTGCATTTTCTTGCAATTTATTTTTATGTGTAATAATTATCTGCGGTCTCCGCAGTTCGCTTTGCCCTCCATGTAGTCTTTGAAGGATATTTTTTTTGTGTAGCACTCGTCCCGTATGTAATCGAGAAGTGATGAAAATGTGGGTGCCTTGATATAGCCGGGAAGAAGAGTGATTACTTCTCCTGATTTATCAAGGAATACAACAGTGGGAAGCCCTTTAATGCCAAAATGTATCGCGAGTTCCTGCGAGGAAAGGTTTCGGTTGATGTAGTTTATTCGTTCGGTGGATTGTGTGTCAACTTTGACCGCGATGTAATCGGTGTTAAGAGAGCGAATTACCTTGCTGTCGGCAAAGGTAGTTTGATCCATGACTTTACACCAGTGGCACCAGTCCGCGTAAAAGTCAATTATGACAGGTTTCCGCTCGTTTCTGGCTTTCTGAAGACCGCTGTTGAAGCTGTGCCATTGGACGGATGACCGTGAATAGGAATTTGTATGGTATATGAGAAATCCGGCAGTAAAAAGAGTAATAGCTGATAATAAAATAATTATCCTCTTCATCATTCCTCTCTTGTATAATGAGAATATGTTTTCACGATCATCGTCTGTATAGACTATATAAGCATACAGTGTTAATATTGCAATAAAATATTTTAAATTATTCTAAAAAACCCCCCGTTTCCCCAGCATATTCTAAAAAAAATTTGACAGATGATCATCATAAATAAATAATATACAGCAATAATACCATAAGACAAAGACAGAGTAAGTGATAAATAAATGATTATTTTTCCACGAGATGTGCTGTCCTGCTTCAGTGGTAATAAAATCCGTTGGTAAAAAAAGTGTGTAAAATATTATAGGGGAGGTCGTATGGGGAAATATGAGGAAGCATACCTGCAGTCTTTAGCGGATCCGGAAACATTCTGGGGTAATGCGGCAGGTGCAATACAGTGGTACAGGAAATATGATTCCGTGCTTGATGATTCGGCGCAACCGTTTTACAAATGGTTTACAGGTGGTGAGCTTAACACCTGTTATAACGCCCTTGATTATCACGTGGAAACGGGAAGAGGGGACCAGACGGCAATTATATATGATAGTCCGGTGACGGGAGTCATTGATAAAATATCATACCGTGCGCTGTTGAAGAAGGTATCATTGTTCGCAGGTGCCCTGAAGAATGAAGGTGTGGTGAAGGGGGACACTGTCATTATTTACATGCCGATGATTCCGGAAGCGGTAGTGGCAATGCTGGCGTGCGCCCGGATTGGCGCAGTGCATTCCGTGGTTTTCGGGGGATTTGCGCCCAATGAGCTGGCAATACGGATTGATGATGCGAAACCAAAGGTCATTGTGTCAGCATCATGCGGAATTGAAGGGAAGAAAACTATTCCGTACAAACCGCTGCTTGACCGTGCGGTGGATACCGCGAAGCATAAGGTCGCACGATGCATTATTTATCAGCGGCCGCAGATGGAGGCGGCGCTCAACCCTGAACATGATATCGCATGGGGAGATGCTGTCGCGAAAGCTTCAGAAACTGAATGCCTTCATGTTCTCGCCACCGATCCGCTGTATGTGATCTATACCTCAGGATCAACGGGAATGCCGAAGGGGGTTGTCCGTGACAATGGCGGGCACGCTGTTGCCCTTAAGTGGAGCATGAAGAATATTTATAATGTTGAGCCGGGAGATGTGTTCTGGGCTGCATCCGATGTCGGCTGGGTAGTCGGGCATTCCTATATTGTTTACGCGCCGCTTCTTTACGGCTGTACAACGGTATTATATGAAGGAAAACCTGTCGGGACACCGGACCCGGGGGCATTCTGGCGGGTGATATCAGAGCACGGTGTGAAAACACTTTTCACTGCACCCACGGCCTTCAGGGCGATTAAAAAGGAGGACCCCGAAGGAACACACTTTAAAAAATACGATCTGTCGGGATTCAAGTCCCTTTTTCTCGCAGGAGAGCGTCTCGATCCCGACACTTTCCACTGGGCCACCAACCTGCTTCACAAACCGGTGGTAGATCACTGGTGGCAGACGGAAACCGGATGGCCCATTGCTGCCAACTGCATGGGAATTGAGCAGCTGCCGATAAAAGCGGGGTCTCCGACAAAACCGGTACCTGGATATGATGTGAAAATTATCGATGCCAATGGCGTGGAGCAGATGAATGGCGAGGAGGGCATCGTGGTAATAAAACTGCCCCTGCCGCCGGGAACGCTTCCCACACTCTGGAACAATGATATGAAGTACCGGGAATCGTATACTGATGTTTTTGAAGGATACTATTTTACCGGAGACGGTGGATTTTATGACGAAGACGGATATCTCTATATTATGGGGCGAATTGACGACGTCATCAACGTCGCAGGACACCGGCTGTCAACAGGCGCAATGGAAGAGGTAATATCCAAACACCCTGATGTCGCGGAATGTGCGGTGGTGGGTGTTGCTGATGATTTCAAGGGACAGCTTCCGGTGGGATTCGTAGTCCTGAAGGAGGGGGCCGCAAAAGCCAATGATGCTATTATCGCTGAGCTGGTGCAGATGATACGTGACCAGATCGGTGCGGTCGCATGTTTCCGCCAGGCAGCTGTTGTTGCGCGCCTGCCTAAAACACGGTCCGGAAAAATCCTGAGAGGAACAATGCGGAAGATTACGGACGGTGAAACATATTCCGTACCTTCTACCATTGATGATCCCGCGATATTGAAGGAAATTGAAGAGGCGGTTGCGTCCCTGGGTATTGCTGCAGTGAAGAAGTAAAACATCTACTGAAATATAAAAAAAAGGCGCCTGTAAGGCGCCTTTTTTTTATATTGTTGTGAAGAAGTTGATTTTTACAGTTCACCCATCATAGCAGGAATAACTTCGAAGAGATCTCCGATAATTCCGTATGTTGCGATGTTGAAAATTGGGGCTTCAGGGTCTTTGTTGATAGCAACGATGCATTTTGAACCCTTCATGCCGGCAACGTGCTGAATGGCGCCGGAGATACCTGCTGCGAGATAGAGGTCCGGAGCAACTGATTTTCCTGACTGGCCTACCTGACGGGCAGCATCGGTCCATCCTGCGTCAACAACCGGGCGTGATGCCGCATATTCGCCGCCGAGTTTCTTCGCGAGGTTGACAATGATGTCGTTGTATTTGTCTTTTTCCTTTGTGCCGCGGCCGCCGGAAACAATAACCTTCGCCTGGGTAATGTCAACAGATCCTGCAGCCATTTCAACGAATTCCTTGAAAGAGGTGCGGATGTCGCCGATTGAAGCTGATACCGCAGTTACAGAACCTGCTCCGCCGGCTGCTTCCTTGTCATAAGCGCCTTTTTCAATAGAAGCGACAAATTTGTCAGTGGAAACTGATTTCTCTTCATGTATTTTACCATTGTAGGTGCTTCTGGTAAAAACAGGTTTTCCGCCGCTTACTTCGATTTTGTTGCAGTTTGATACAACTCCCCATCCAAGGGTCATTGCAACTTTGGCAACCATGTCAATTCCGTCATAGGTGTGGGCAATGAGAACACCTGCAACGTCCTGGCTTTCAACAACTGCTTTCACTGCCTGGGCATATCCGTCAGCAGTATAATTCTCGAGTTTTGCGTCAACAACTGAAAATACTTCAGGGATATATTTTGCTACTTCATTTGCGACTGAATCGTCTTTGTAAAATGCTGCTGCTGCGGGTTGTGCGCCCATTGCGGCGGCAATTGCCTTTGCCGCTTTGCAAAGCTCCATGGAGGCTTCGCTTAATACGCCTTTTCTCTGTTCTGCAATTACTAATAACTTTGCCATCTTCAGTACCCCCTATATCACCTTGGCTTCGTTTTTGAGTTTATCTACAAGTTTTTTTGCTGCTGTTGCTGCGTCGCCTTCAATGATTTCAGCTTTGGTGTCTGAAACAGGGAAGAACATCTTAATAAAACTTGTCTTTGAATCTGTGCTGGCTCCGAGGTCGGCAGCAGATTTGTTGTCGAGCTGTTTCTTCTTCGCTTTCATGATACCCGGAAGGGTGGGGTACCGAGGCTGGTTGATACCTGACTGAATTGAGAGCACTGCGGGAAGGGGTATGGAAAGAACTTCATTTAATCCGCCTTCGAGCTCACGGTTGACAGTAAGTGACTTCTGATCGCCGCCGACTTCAATCTTGACGATATTGGTGCATGAAGGAGCTCCCATCATGTCAGCAATCATGCCGCTTGTGAGGCCTGCCTGATCGTCTTCAGCCTGAACACCGGTCATAACGAGATCAACGCCTCCGAGGCTCTTGATTGCGTTGAACAGCGCAGATGCCTTTACGAAATTGTCTCCTGCATCAACAGCGGGATCAACTACCTGGATTCCCCAGTCAGCGCCCATTGCGAATGCCTGGCGGACCTGCTTTGAAGCCCTTTCAGGGCCAGCAGATACAATGATAACTTCACCGCCTAATTTCTCTTTGAGCTGCAGGGCAGCTTCAACCGCATACTGGTCGAAATCGTTCATTTTGAATGCGATTTGAGATTCATCGATTTTCTTTTCATCAACGATCTTGAATTTTGATTCCATATCCGGAACCTCTTTGACACACACTACAATCTTCATGTCGTTACTCCCTTATAAAAATTTTTTCAAACAAATAATATCTCTAAAAACACTGACGGAAGCCTTTTTTGTCAATCTAATGACGACCTCCGATCTGTCAAGAGTAATTTCTATTGAAAAAGAACAATAATTTACCCAGCAAAAAATACATTTCTATACAGTTTTTGTTAATTCTGTCAGAAGCGAAATCCGGAAGGATTGTATCGGCCCATGCCCATAGCGGAGGGATATCGGGTTTTTCATGAAATGTTACTCACGGGGAAATCTTTTTTTTCAGGGGTCGATATAATTCTTTACAGGGAGAGGATTTGCTGTGATCAATGAAATTGTATCGACCCCAAAAAAGGAGAAAACATGAAGCTTGCAGTTGATCACTGTGCCCGGGGGCTGATTTTTGATATTGACGGCACCCTGGCAGATACCGAAGCCGTACATATGGAGGCCTGGCGGCAGGTCCTGCGGCCCAGAGGATATGAAATGACAGAAGAAATGTTCAGGACCCTTACCGGGGCCCCGACGCGAAAAATAATAGCCATAATGAATGACGAATACGGCTGGGGCCTGGAACCCGAGGAGACGCTGAGGAACAAGGAAAAAGCTTTCATGGAGCAGATCGGTTCGGTGAAAGCCATAGAACCTGTTGCCGCCCTTGCGAGGGAGTATAAAGGAACACTGCCGATGTCCCTCGGGACCGGTGGGAGGCGGGAAATGGCGCTTGTGACGATAAAGGCCGCCGGGCTTGATGGTTTTTTCGATATTCTCGTTTCCGCAGACGACGTGGAGCGTCACAAACCGGAGCCGGACACATTCCTCGAGTGCGCACGGCTCATGGGAGTCACGCCGGAGTTGTGCCAGGTATTTGAGGACGGCGACAGAGGCATTGAGGCTGCGAAAAGAGCGGGAATGATTGTAACCGATGTGCGTCCATTCATTTAATCCCTGCGATGAGTGGAAAATTTCTTTTTTTATAAAAATAATCAATTCTTCTTGATTTTACCGGAGCCATGATGAAATCTGTCATCTGCCTGCAGTAAAGCCAGCTTGGCTCAGTCGGTAGAGCGGTTCACTCGTAATGAACAGGTCGCCGGTTCGATTCCGGCAGCTGGCTCATTTTTCTTTGAGATTGCCTTATGTTGCGTTGTATTGATCAACATGGGGCTTTCGTTTTTTGGGAATAACTTTTTTTTCACACTAAAAATCCTCATGAGTATGGCTTGCCGCCATTTGTATTGTCTTAAATTGTCCGATTTGTCCAAAAAAAGGGCCGTTAAAATTTTTCCTTCAGTCTCGCCCCCCGGAGGGGGCTTTAATGCTACGGCCTCCAAATCCCCCGCGCGTTGCGCCGCCCCCTTTGTTAAAGGGGGCTTCTATGGAGGGAAGAATCTGCATTTTGAAATAGAATTATTATCCGGCGGAAATGTATCTGTCACAAGGATGGCCGGGACCGGTGCGGGAGCGGTATGTATAGGAATTACCGGGCTTCCTTTATGGGTTGTTTAGGCAAATCCCAGGAATATCCCAGGAATTTCCCACCAGTAACCCGGGATAATCGATTGATTTCATGGTGAATACTAAATCATTGCGATGGTTTGGATGTCATCAGCGATGCGGATTACGCCTTGCCGTTCCGGCAAGGCTGTTCTGGTGATTAGATCCATCCTTCTCACGCATCTGCGTCGGTCCATCGGTACTTCCGAACATAATACCCGAATCCAAGCATGAGAAGCGCCGCAAAGACCGCAGCAGCTCCGAAGGGTATCCACACCTTCCATGGATGGTAGGTGTTCCAGAGAAGCACCGTGGCGTCATGGAAGGAAAGCCCTGTTTTCTGCATAAGGAAGGTGAAGGCGCTGTTCCGTTCAGGGAGGGCACTGATATGCAGCACGTCGGAAAGGTACCGGATCGCAAGGGCCGCCTTTTCACCGGACTCTCCGTACATGGTCCCTCCGGCAAATGAGCCGTATCCCCATCCGATGGCAAAGGGTATGTTCGCATATCCCATGTAGAGTGCCTTCTTGTCCCGGGGAGCTATCACCCCTAAATATTCGTTCATCTTGGGGGAGCAGAGCATTTCGCCGACAGAGAAGCAGGCGATTCCCGCCAGACAGGTAAGGACGGACATGGATACCCCCACCGTAAGAATTCCGAAGGCCCCGATGAGAATGCCGATGGTGATAGAAGTGAGGCGTTTCATCCTGCGGTTCACATACCATGAAAGGGGCGCCACGAGAAAAATAATGAGGAGGGGATTGAAGTTAATGACCCACTCCTGGGCGATCTGCGGTGCGAGGGGATGGTTTCGGGCAAGCATGAAACCGGGAAGGTGTGCCGCGATGGAGGCGCTGTCAATCCAGTCCACGATAAAGTTCGGGAGCATGTCGAATATCTGCATGTACGAGGCCCAGAAGACGGAGCTGATGAGGATAAATGCGATAAGGCGGGGATTGGCGATCTCCCGCGCGGTGAGGGCGATGACATGCCATGGTCCCGTGCTCTTGTCGGCGTCTGATTCAACTTCGCGGTACGTGAAAAGCAGAAAAAGATTGAGGCTCACGATGACGGCGCATCCGTAAAACACCGCGGGCCATGAATAGCCGTAGAGGAAGTGCGCCGCGGGGGGGCCGAGAAAGCCGCCGATGTTCACCACCATGTAGAAGTATCCCCAGCCGACACCGGAATTTGTGCCGTCGATTGTTTTTACGAAGGTCCCCTGAATCGGCGGTTTAAACACCGCGGTCCCCGCCGCGAGGAGAATGCATCCCATGAAGAAAGGCCAGAATTCACGCTGTGTCGCCATCGCAGAATACCCGAGGACCTTGAGTACGATGGCGATAAAAATCTGTTTTTTATATCCGTAACGGTCCGCGAAACCTCCGGTAAATACCGGGAGCACTGACTGCACAAGGGCCCACCAGAGAAAAATGAGCCCCTTGTCCCCGTGAGTGAAGTGGAGTCCGTTGATCTCGTCAGCCTGGGCGATATAAATCGGGATGACAGTACGCACGCCGTAGTAGGCAAGGCGCTCTATCATCTCCATGATGTTGGCGGCCCAGAAGGGCCGGGTGAGGGCCCTTGTCTGCGCCGCAAAGGAATTCGATGATGCGGTGTTGTTTCCCATGGCCCTCAGTCTATCAGCTTTTCTATTGAGCCGAAGATACCGCTGTGTTCCCGTATCTTTGACTCGCTGCCGATGACGCACACATAATTTTCTGACGTTATATACTCCGCCATGTCGGCAAAAAGCCGGATGTCCTTTTCTTTGACGCCAAGGACCTCATCCCTTTCGCGCTGGATATCCTCATAGGAAATGTTGCTGATATGGAGCCGCGCTCCCCGTTCGCCCTTCTGTGACGGGGTAAGGTGCTGGTCGAGGTCTGAAATTGTGCCGATCACGTATTTCGTCATCTCCCTCGCGCTTGCGGTGAACTGTTTCAGGTAGGCGCCGGTCTCACGAAAGACATCAAGGGTTTCTGCAATGTTCGGGTCCCGGTAGGAACCGAAGGTCATGTTGCCGTTTCTCTGAATAGTGGCGAAGGCGCCGTATGCCCCTCCCTGTACCCGGACCCTGTTCCAGAGATAGTCGAGCCGCAGAATTGAGGAAAGAACATGCATGGTGCCGTTAAAGCTGAAGCCTCCA
>JAKQCH010000160.1 GCA_029573825.1 Spirochaetota bacterium
GGTATCCGGTACAGTAAAAGTTTTTCATCGACGACACTGTCAATTGCGTATGGTAAAAAAGAGATATCTTTCAAATCATTCGCGAATGAAACAGCAGTACGGAAATTTGTCGATAAATTTCAGCAGCTGGCCGGTAACGGCACAAGCGTCGAAGAGGAAGATAAAAAAAATATTCTTGATGCCATGACAAAGCTTTTTATCGACAGGGCCTCGTCCCCCGAGGTGCCGGTGATGAAGGATCCCGGTGAAACTGATGCCCTGATCAACGAATTGTCCAGCCTGAATTTTCTTTTCGCAGAGGCGGGGAAAATCCGGGACATCCTGAAGGGTATTGAACCGCTGCAGAAAGACCCCGTGTTCCGGGAGTCCCTCGCGGATGATATTATAATTCTCACTGCGCTGTGCAATGTCACCGGCACTCCCATGACTGATGACGAGCAGGTGTTCATGTCCCTGGTCCTGATGCCGCTGAATCCAGAACACTCCGATACTGTCGGTGATCAGGTGCGGGAAATATTCAGCTTTAATTCCTTTCCGCTGCATTTACGGGATGTTCTTATCGGATACCGGGAGAATATATCACGGTATATCACATCACGAAATATCGTGAAGGGGGAGAAGTCGCTGCAGTCCTTGAACCTTCTCAGGAAATACGACATGGAACAGGGGACCGGACATTCAGACCGACTGGCAACAGCGTTGTATATGTATTCGCAGTGCCTTATGAAAGCGGATGGTACCGTGAAGAAGGAGGAGGAGGAGCGGCTGCGGGAAATTTACTTTCTCCTCAACGCCAGGGAAGGGGTAGCTTTTGAGGGAGCGGCGGAAAGTGCCGGAGAAAAGGAGGAGACCATTGAAGAGGTGATGGAGCAGATTAACCGCCTCGTGGGAATGGATAAAATAAAGGAGCAGATTTCCACCCTTATTAATCTGATAAAGATAGAGAAGGAGCGGAAGGCGCGGAACTTACCTGCCACCCCTGTTTCCCTTCATTCAGTTTTTTACGGCCCCCCCGGTACCGGGAAAACAACTATCGCCCGTCTTCTGGGACGTGTTTATAAATGCATTGGAATTCTGCAAAAAGGGCAGCTTGTTGAAACAGACCGGGCGGGGCTTGTCGCGGGGTATGTCGGGCAGACCGCGACGAAGGTTGATGAAGTGGTGCAGAAAGCCCTTGATGGCGTGCTCTTTATCGATGAGGCCTATACCCTCAGTCCCGAAGATTCCGGCGGGAGGGATTTCGGCCAGGAGGCGATTGATACCATTCTGAAGCGGATGGAGGATTACCGGGACCGTCTGATTGTGATCGTTGCGGGATATCCCGACGAGATGGAACGCTTCATCAATTCCAACCCC
This sequence comes from Spirochaetota bacterium, assembly GCA_029573825.1. Classification (GTDB taxonomy): domain Bacteria; phylum Spirochaetota; class UBA4802; order UBA4802; family JAGODF01; genus JAKQCH01. Next base: position 1,357 of record JAKQCH010000160.1, read on the forward strand.
GGCCTCAAGTCGCGCTTCAACCGGTATTTTTTCTTTGATCACTATAGCCCTGATGAGCTGATGAGGATATTTGATATCTTCAGCGGAAATGCCGCATTTAGTGTTGACGATGATGCGAAAGCGGAGCTCCGTGAACTGCTGGCAGCGCTTCACGAAAAAAGGAACCGGCAGTTCGGGAACGGCAGGCTCGTGAGAAATATTTTTGAACGTATTATTGAGCGGCAGGCCAACCGCATCGCGGGAATCACGCCGCTTTCTGATGAAGTATTGTGCGCGATAAAAAAAGAAGATATCCCGGACAGGGATGATGTTATCAGCTGAAACAAAATAAATACTATTTCCGGAGAGAGTCCGAATGAAAACATCGGTGTTTCAATATATTGTAGATATCGAATATGATCTTGCTGATTTTTATCGGCGCCTCCGTTCTCTCTCCCACATGACCGGGAGTGCGGAACTATTTGATTTCATGTGTGAGCATTCCCAGGGGCACGGTAAAACAGTGGAGTCCCTTGAAAATAAACTCAAGCGGCCGAAACTGGACCAGGCATTTTTTTCCCACGTGCACGGGCAGATAAAGGAATCCCTTTTTGAAGAAGTAATTGCAGCGGAGGACATGACGGAGGCGCTTCAGAAAATATCAAAAGCTGAAGAACTCGCGGGCAAGATGTATCAGCTGATCGCGAAACACTACCGCGATCTTTCGCAATATTATCTGGAAGTGTCAAAGGAAATAACACAGATAGCTGAAGAGGAGTTCATTCACCGCGACATGGTGCTCCGCGAAAACAGAAAATACTGAGACACCCTTTACCGCTCACGGAATAGCAACAGAAAAATCATGGAGGTACTGTATGGGGAAAGGATTTATCATGAGCATGTATATCGCTGGCATGATTGCGTTAGGGGGCTGCGGCGTTGATGCGGTCAAATCCTGGCATGGAACATGGGTCACCGTGGAAGGGCGGCGGGCCGCAATAATTGAGCTGAAGCAGAAAAACGGAATGTACCTCATGAGCATAGGGGGCGCGGAGCCGGGGCTGTTCACCTACGATTCCGGACCGGGGATTTTTTATACTACAATTGACAACGAAAAATATACGGTAACATTTAAGGACAGCGACAATCTTCGTTTTGCGTCCCCGCGAAGTTATATCGACTTCAGAAGGAAGTGATTTCGCAACCTCCGGGAGGCGCGTCTTCCATTCATGCGCTTTTCGTCTCACCCGATGAACAGAGTATTTCCGGAATTGCCGGGTCCCATGCGGTACACATAAACCGGCGAGCGGAAAAAATCATTGAGTACAACGGTCCTTTCCGGCTCCCACCCCGGGACAGCAAAGGTGTTGCTGATTATTAAAGAACCTGATTCGAGCTCCCGCGTGAATTTCAATTTCAGCTTTTCCATGGCGCCGGGATAGAGGTAACAGACCACCGCATCATAGGGGGCAAGGGGGGTTTCGTAAAAGCTGCCGAAGATAACACGGATTTGTTTTCTCCGCATACACAGCAGAAGTAATCGTGAAAACAGAAAAGGTACCGGAGAATTTTCAAAACCGGTAATGGCGCACTGCGGCAGTTTGCGGGAAAGGACGGGAAGCAGCGTGCCCCATCCCGACCCGAGTTCAGCGATGGAACCGGTCTTCATTTCCCCGGCAAGTATTGCCGCTATCGCCCTTCTCGCCTTCCATGATGAGGGCATGGGGGATATGCCGTTAATAAAGGTGTGTATGATTATTGAGAATACCGCGACAACAGCAATGATTATTGCTGCAGCGGCGGCAATCCCCTCCGGCCTGAGGAGTTCATCCATTGGCTGGTTCCTGCGAAAGAATCATTTCCATATTCCCCCGATTTTCCACTGCGGGTTCCTTTGCACTTCAGGAATATGACGGGGTGCCGGTGTGGCATGGTCTTCATGATGGGGAAATGCATCTCCTTCCGGTAAAAGTCCAAGAAGGCGGTCGATACGTTTTTCCGTATGGGGATGGCTTCTCAGAAGAGATGGGTCCGGCACCTTTCTCCCCGGCATCAGAAACAGGTCCCATAGTTTCATTTTGTAGTTTTCCATTTTTTTCAGCGCCGAGGCAAGACCTTCGGGATCGCCGGTGAGCGCGATCGCGTCGATATCCGCCCTGTATTCCCTGGTCCGGGAGAGGGCCATCTGGAGAATGATACTGAGCGTCGGTGAAAATATCAGGACCAGAAGCGCCGGGAGAGGAAGGATGCTCCCTGTGAGAACCAGCAGGGGAAGATATATCAGCATTATCAGTACTCCCATATTGGACAGTATATGGGTGAACCTGCTGAGTGTGTCCGCGAGGCCCATGATGCGGAGGTCGCCGCTCTGAATATGGCTCACCTCATGAGCGAGGACCGCTGTTATTTCCCGCCACGTCAGCGCTCTCAGCAATCCATCGGTAATGGCAATGGCTGATTCCTCACGGTCTCCTACGGAAAAGGCATTCAGGACCCTGCTGGGAATGTAATACAGTTCCGGCATTTTCGGGAGGTGTGAACGGGCTGCAAGTTCATGTAGTATGGAATGCAGCCCTCCCGCTTCTTCCGGTGCGAGTTTCCGGGC
>JAKQCH010000188.1 GCA_029573825.1 Spirochaetota bacterium
AATGGGAAATTTCCGATGGCCGCGTCACATGGGGCGGTCAACATGCCGCTCTTTACGGCACGACAATTGATGAGTTCGGCGGTACAATTGAGGATGTGCAGTCCTTCGTTCACCCTGATGACCGTCAGCAGGGTATTGACAAATACCTGCTGACAGTCAATGAAGGTTCAGATTTTGACAACACCTACCGCATCATAAAACCTGACGGTGAAATCCGCTGGATGCATTCATACGGGAAACCCGTTTATAAAAATGAACTTCGTGTTTCCATCATTGGAACCACCAGGGACATTACCGGAGAGGTACTTGCGGAGGAAGCGCTTCAACGGAGTGAAGAACTGTACCGTATGATGCTAGAAAAATCACCCTCCGGGATAGCTGTCATTAACGATAATTCGAAATACATCTATGCGAACAATGAATTCTGCAGTATAACCGGATATCCCCCTGAAGAAATAATAGGAATGGATTTTTTTGTATTCCTGTCAGATGAAAATAAACTCCTCGCGATAGACCGTTACAGGAAACGTCAGCGCGGTGAAGCGGTACCAGACCGCTACGAGTTTATATTTAACAAAAAAAGCGGCGAGCGGAGAACCGGGGAAGTTCGAAGCGCAGTGTATACCGATTCCGATGGACATGTAAACTCGATGATTCAGATCATTGATATTACCGATAGAAAAAAAGCGGAGGACGCCCTTCTGGTTGCGATTCAGGAAGCGGATATCCAGCGGGAAAAGGCGGAGCAGGCAACCCGCGAGAAGGACCTCCTGCTCAAGGAAGTCCATCACCGTATCAAGAACAATATGAGTACCATCATGAGCCTTCTGGCACTTCAGGCCGGCACCCTTGATGATCATTCCGCTATCGCAGCCCTTGAAGATTCCCGCAGCCGGGTTCAGAGCATGATGGTGCTGTATGACAAGCTGTACCGCTCGGACATCCTGACCACACTTTCATTACAGGAATACCTGCCGCCACTGGTCAATGAAATTGTCGGCATGTTTCCGCGGGGAAATTCCATCGATGTTGACACTTCCGTAGATGACATCGTCCTTGATCCCAAAAAGTTGTTCCCCATTGGAATTATCGTCAATGAGCTTGTCACCAACAGCATGAAGCACGCTTTCACCGGAAGAGACCGCGGACGCATCACCGTATCCGCAGTCTCAGCAGGAAGCGCTGTTACCATGACAATTCAGGACGACGGCATTGGCCTTCCGGAGTCTGTGCATATTGACAGTTCAGGGGGGTTCGGAATACGCCTGGTGAGCATCCTCGCGGAACAGCTCAGCGGGAAAACGAAAATCGACAGGGACGAAGGCACGAAATTTACAATTGAATTTAATGTGTGAGAATTTACCGGCTTCATCTGCGATTACAACAGGGAGTCAAAACCTCTGCTCTGCAAAATAAATCGACCCTCCCGCACTCATCAAAACCGGTTTATTAAATAAATAACGGTATCATGAACCGCTTCCCACAAGGGGCAGTTCTTTTTCTACTGAAAAATACACAAGAAATTTTTTTCTGTCGCCATGGTCCTCCGAGCCGGAGTAGCGGCGCCTCAGGGAGTCAATCAGTTCACTGTTTTCCTCTTCTTTAACTTTTTTAATATACAGACGTTTCCCCTGCTTTTTGGGGCCCGATTCGATGAACATGTATGCGGCATGGGGGTTTGTCTGAAGGTTCGCGTGACTGAGACGGTCATTCATTATCAAGGCAATTAAGCCGTTATCCATGAAATGGGGACGCGCATACAATGCTGTATTTACATTGCCGTTTTTGTCCGCAGTTGCAAGAATTCCTGTTCCCGCAGTG
>JAKQCH010000198.1 GCA_029573825.1 Spirochaetota bacterium
GCTCTTCCTGAAAGCCACCCCGCTCCCGTCACCATTGATGAAGCGCAGTATGCCCCGGAACTCTTTCCGTATATTAAAATTCACGTCGACAGGCAGAAAAAGCCCGGGGCTTTCTGGCTCACCGGGTCCCAGAAATTCCACCTGATGAAAGGCATACAGGAATCCCTCGCGGGCCGTGTCGCGGTAATCGACCTCCTCGGCCTGTCTTACGCGGAAATGAACGGCCGGGCCGAAAGTCACATCCCCTTCCAGCCTACTCCCGGCTGGATTGACCATGCCCGGAAACATCCGCGCCCGCCGCACACCCTGGAAGAGATCTACACCTTGATCTGGAACGGCTCCTTTCCACAGCTTTTTACCGATAACTATAAAAACAGGGAGCTGTATTACCGTTCGTATATCAAAACGTACATTGAAAGGGACGTCAAGGACGCCCATCAGATTTCCAGCGATATCGCCTTTTACAACTTCATCCGCGCCGCCGCGGCAAGGACGGGACAGCTTTTGAACTACGCGGACATGGCACGGGACGTGAATATTGACGCGAAAACAGCGAAATCTTGGCTATCCATCCTGGAGCGGTCCGGCCTGGTAAAACTCCTTGAGCCGTATTACACCAATATCACGAGGAGAATCATCAAGACTCCAAAGCTCTATTTCCTGGACACCGGCCTGTGCGCCTATCTTACGGCATGGGACAGTCCCAGGACTCTTGAAGCCGGCGCTCTGAACGGCGCCATCCTGGAAACATATGCCTTTTCGGAAATCCTTAAAAGCTACTGGCACAACGGGAAAGAGGCCAACATCTATTTTTACCGGGACAACGACCAGAAGGAGATTGATTTCATAATTGAAGCAAACGGGAAGCTTTACCCCATCGAGGTGAAAAAAACGGCCACTCCCTCCATGGCGGACACTCGATCATTCGATGTTTTGAATAAGCTGAAAAAAGACATTGGCGAGGGCGCTATTCTGTGTCTACGGGGGAATATGGTTCCCCTTTCACGAAAGGTGACGGCAATTCCGGTGTGGGAGGTATAATGGGAAAGTCGAAGTTTCGGACCCATTCCGAGAAATCTTATAAACAATAATATTAATAATATTATTGACCTTTAATGCTATAATTATTATAATATTTACAACATATTATCTTATTATTATTATTATTATTCACAGCAAGGTTGTAGTATGATACCCTATGCGCGCCATATTGACGATGCCATTGCATCACATTTCAGTAAGTACCGTGAAATCCTCATACTCCTTGGATCCCGCCAAAGCGGAAAAACCACGCTGGTGCGTAAGATCTTCCCCGACGCGCACTATCTCCTTGCAGATAACGAGCCTGTCAGGAAGGCCCTTGAAAGCTATGATATCCACACGTACCGGGCCCTCCTGCCCGGGGGTTGCGATCAGATCATAATAGACGAGATACACCAGTTGTCCGACCCCGGACGCGCGGCTAAAATCATCTACGACCAGCTACCGGTTAAACTGATCCTCACAGGCTCCTCCTCATTTCACCTGAAACGTAAAACCGTGGAAAGCCTTGCCGGGAGAAAAATCGATTACCACCTGTACCCCCTCACCCTGTCGGAGCACCTGTACCAGAACGGGACCATCGACTCCCTTGATTTCAGTTTTTTTACCAGGCTCCTCACGTGCCCCGCAAGAGAGGAGGCGCGGCTTTTCGATCTTAAAGCCATCCTTTCCCTGGTCCTGATTTTCGGGCTGTATCCCAACGCAATCAACCACCCGGCCGACGAGCGATATCTCGTCAATTTCGCCGAAAGCCTCATCTTCAAGGACCTCCTGGAGATGAACCTGATAGAAAACAGGAAAGCGGCACTGGACCTCCTGCGTCTGCTGGCGCACCAGACGGGCAATATCATCAGCTACGCGGAACTCGCCTCACAGATCGGCGCCGACCAGAGGACCATAAAGCGCTACATCGATATATTCGAGCAGAGCTTCATCGTGTTCAGGCTCTCCCCGTTCACGGGAAACAGGCGGAACGAGCTGGTCAAATCGCCCAAGATTTATTTCTACGACACGGGCATCCGCAACGCAATAATAAACAATTTTTCCGGATTTGACTCGCGGTCCGACAGGGGCGCCCTTTTCGAAAATTTCATCATCGCGGAATGCGTCAAGGCCAACCACTACCTTCAAAGCGGCTACACGCTCCACTACTGGCGTACGGCCCAGAAAAGCGAGGTTGACCTGGTTCTTGTCCGGGGTGATGAGATTGTTGCCCTGGAGTTCAAGTACAACGGGGGCTCCTTTTCAAGGGCTTTCAGGGACAGGTATCCTTCGGCAAGGACGGGCGTTATCACGGCAGGGAATTTTTTTTGATGGACCAAGCCACCTGACATGAGGCCATTCTGCCGGGCGGCTTACTGGTTCGAGATGTCCCCCTTTAGAATACTCATCACCAGGGCTGTCTTCCGCTTTGTCGTCCACCTTTGCTGACTGTCATTTTCCTGCTCATTTCCCATGATATAATTTCCTTTTAGATAATATATCATGTCTTACGGGTGGCTTGTCAAGTCAGGGGAGCAGTATAACTTATCCATGCATTGTCATTTATCTACACGTATAATTTCCTTCAGTATTCTTAAATCATTTGAGTTAAAAACAAATAAAAGATTTAAAACCATCCACACCGTCGATACAGCGGCCATTAAATAAAACCAGTGAATGTTGTTCGGTAAATATTGTTTTACAAGAAAACATAATGATAATATTATTACTTCGTATACTAAATACTTCAAAGTTGCTGAAATATTTATATAGTTATTAACTGCCAGATAATAATGCGAAGCAATATACACAAAAAGATATGTCAGAACGGCAGCCAGCGCCGCCCCCGCTGATTTGAATAAATATATCAATATGCCGTTTGAGACAATATTGACAAAAAATCCATAGACATATATTTTTGTCAGTACCGGTTGCTTGTCAAGTGATGTAATTAGTGTCGGTGCTATTGTAAAAACGAACGGAATTCCTATCGTTACGATCTGAAGCACGGGAATGGAATCATGATATTTATTTGTAAATACAAGATATATTACATCTTTCGAGAACAAGAGTCCACCCATTAAAAAGTAGAAAGCCAGCATCGTAAGATATTTCGTGTAGATATCAAACGCGAACTGAAATTTGTTTTTATCTTTTTCAAATGGAGTTTTATAGAGATAGGGTAGCAATACACGAGATAAATTTATTGGGACAAAGAACAGTGTTGTGAAGAAAATAAAACCATTTGAGAATACGCCCGTATATATGCTTCCGTGAATCAATGAAAGGAAAATGATGTTTGTTCTATGAAATGCATTTACCAATACATTGAAAATACCGAAAGTTATTGATTCTTTGGTAAAATTCAACAAGCTTTGTTTCGTAATATTTTTGGTTATATATTTACGTGATGTTATTCCCAGTATAAACAAGAACAAAACCACCAACCACAGTCTTACATAAGCGAAATCGAACAAATCCCCATTAAATATTACAACGACTAACGTAAGAATTAAAAACAATACCGAAAATATAATTCTTACAATTGATGATAATAAAAATGTTTCTTTTGCATCGAACAGTGAATAAAAAGCTGATATGAATTCGCTACCGATTCTAAACACACCCATTATTAGCGTCAAATATGTCAATTGATGACTATAATTCGTAAACCAAAGACTAATTGCCATTATTAAGTAAATGATTACCCCGAGTATGCATTTAATGACAAATGCCGAAGTAAAATGTTCCTTTTCCTTTCCTGGATCAATATTAACCAATCGTATCAGCGTCTGATTGATGCCGATATTCGTTATTGTGGAAAAAAAAGTAGCATAACCAAGCGCGGTGATATATTCACCGAAATGCTCAACCGAAAGGAACCTGGCGATAATTAGGTTTATTGCAAAGAAAATTAAATACTCGATAATTGTCGAAGCAAAGACGATTCCCGAATTTACAAATACTCTTGATTTGTCTTTCATAATACTACCAAAGTTACAATGAACATCAAATATATTTTTTAATGGTGCCCTCTTTATTATTACATGCACAAAACAATTGTCAACGCTAAATATGTTGGTGTTCCCATTACATTCATCGATAATTGATTGACATTATTATTATCGATAAAATACTTATTCAAATTTAATTTATCGAGATTATTGTCATGAAAGAATATTATGAATTTAAAAGCTCAAATTACGGTATTGGAAATTCCAGGCTTAAAAACATCATTGGATTTATTGACTCTCCTGATACTTTGAAGATATTGGACATTGGTTGCGCAGGTGGTGTTCTTGGCAATAATTTAAAGCATTTGGGCCATTGTGTTCATGGAGTTGAAATTTCTAAAACAGCCGCTAAGGCTGCAAAGGAATTTTTGGATAAAGTTTTTGTTTTTGATGTTATGGGTAACTGGCCTGAAGAAGTATGTAATATTAAATATGATATAGTTATTATTTCTGAAGTCATTGAACATCTTTTTGATCCAGAAATCGTACTTAAAAAGATATGGTCTATTTTAAATGAAAATGGAATTATGATACTTACAACTCCTAATTTTTTAGTTTGGACCAATAGGATAAGGTTTTTGTTTGGTATTTTTAATTATAAGAGCGAGGGAATGTTCGATTATGGCCATATCCGCTGGTTTACCCATTCATCACTTAAGCAATTATTATTACGTACTGGCTTTATAATATTAAAAGAAAATAATATTATTTTTCCAAAACAATTACGACTCATTCTAAAGTATTGTAATGCTCCCTGTCTGTCAAGCCACTTGACATGATTGTTTCACACGATATTCAATCGGACTCATATAGCCCAGTGCCTGATGCGGACGTCCATTGTTATACCATTCAATCCATTCGCCGATGATGCGCTTCGCCTCGCCGAAGGAACTGAAGTTGTGCTGCCAGATGCACTCTTCTTTCAGACTTCGGAAGAATCTTTCGATAATTCCGTTCTGCTCAGGAGTATACGGCGTGATAAACTCCTGGGTTAAATTATACTGACGGCATGCGGCACGGAAAAGACGGCTCTGAAATACCAGGCCGTTATCGCTCCGGACGACAGGCGTCTCACCCTTGGGGCGGAGAGTGCCGAATCGATTCAGGCAGGCATCCTCAATGGCACGTTCCGCTTCACGGGCGCGCCCCCGAAGAGAAAATTCATATCCGATCAACTCCCGGTCGCCGCAATCTATTACGGCAGCCAGATGTCCCCATCCGTCAGGCCCGCAGTATATGTGCGTCAGATCCATCGCCCAGCGGGTATTGCTTTTCTCGCACCTGCTCTGTATCGCCTTCACCCTCGGTTTCGGGGTGACAATCCGATGCTGCACGAACCACCGGTTTTCCCGGAAAATACGGTATATCTTCTTCCTGTTCACGACAATCCCGTCCCGGAAATACAGGATTGCCCAGATGCGGCGGTATCCGAACGTCGGATGCAGGTTGATCAACTCTTTCATCCTTGATTCAAGGGCCGTGTCATCATGTTTAGCGGCACGTCCTCGGGGAATTCGCTTCACCAGTGAAGACCGCGATACATCAATCATCAGGCATATGCGACGATACGAAGCGCCGGGGACCATCTCCTTTACTCCTCTGACGACCCCGGCGTCGTAGGGCGGAGCTTTTGTGCCGCCTTCAGGATATCGATGTCCATCACCAGCTGGCCGACCTTGCGTTCGAGCTTTTTGATATGCTCTTCCCGTAACGCTTCATCATCCTTGGGCCGGCTCCGCAGGGCGTTTTCAGCCCCAAGCAAGAAACGGTCCTTCCACTCTTCGATATCAGCCACGGTAAGGCCATTCTGCCGGGCGGCTTCCTGGGTCGAGATATCCCCCTTCAGAATGTTCATCACCAGGGCAGTCTTCCGCTTTGTGGTCCACCTCTGCTGGCTGTCATTTTCCTGATCATTTCCCATGATATAATCTCCTTTTAGGTAATATATCATGTCTTACGGGTGGTTTGTCAAGTCAGGGGAGCAGTATACGCCTTCATCGCGGGGGGTACGGTGTTTGAGCAGTGCGTGCCGGCGGCCGCGGCCGAGAACGGGAATGCACTGAAACTCGGAGTGGTGGAACTATCCTCCATGGCCGACCCTGCCCGGCTGACCTTCGGGGGGATGATACGGTACACCGGAATGGAGCCTAGCGCGGTCGTCCACGGTGATAGTGAAGCCGATGCAACTCCCGTCCAGTCGGACAGCATCACGTCCGCGAGGGATGCGAACGACGGGAAACAGCCGGATACTGCAGACAAGGAAGACGAGTCCGGCGAGGACAATGGCGGGGACAGCAGGAGCGAGGGAAGCTCGTCGCGCACGACGGACACTCCGGGCGGAGCGGCATTCTCTCTCGAGGGAATGGCGGTGCTGTCGCACCTGGTCAACACCTACAGGGAACAGGATCCTTCCGACGCGAACAAAAAAGTCGAAGTCCGTAACCGTCTGAAACTCAAGTACGGTACCGACCGGCTCCACGTCTACGCCGTGCCGAACGCCTACTTCATGACCACCTTCATCAGCGAGGAGATCGGCAGGGATTACGTATACTCGGAGAAGACTGAAGTTGGCAGGAACCTGCGGCTTTCCACAAAGGCGTCGGAGCTTACATTCAACGAACTGTACCTGCATTATTCCACGGATGCATTCAGGCTGCGGCTGGGCAACCAGATCTTCGCCTGGGGAACCGCCGACGCGTTCAATCCCACTTCCTATTTCAATCCCTTCGACGCGCGCGAATTCATCTTCAAGGAAGATGACGAACTGAACCAGGGCGTGCCCGCGGCGTCGGGCATGTTCTACATTGGGAACTGGGTGCTGGAGGTTGTGTACGTTCCGGTGCACGTGCCCATGGCGCTCCCGGAGAACGACAATTTCTGGTTTCTCAGGTTGACCGGCATGCCGCTCGAAGCCATGGTGGACGACCGGGGCGGCATGGAGATGAACGGCAGGAACATGGCGTACGGGGCGCGGTTTTCCGGAAGCGTGAAAGGGGTCGACATGTCGGTGAGCGGTTACCACGGCCCCGACAAGGAACCGGTGCTGGTGCCCTCGTCGGTTATGTTTCCGCCGAACGAGCCGGTGGCCATCGCGGTCCGGCCGGAGTATTACATCGTCAACAAAATGGGCTTCGACGCGTCAACGAGCATTGACAAGTTCGTGGTACAGTGTGAAATGGCATATTCGCCGGACAAGCGCGGACTCGAGGAACTGCCCGACGATATCACCGGCGTGTCGTTTCCCCTGCCGGTGAAAAAATCACACTATTTTTCATATTCCACCGGGTTCAATTATTTCATCCCGCTCAACCGCGTTTTCGAGGGGCACGAAGGCGATACCGTTTTCACCTTCGAGTGGACACAATCGCTCTTTTTCGACAGGGACCTGGAAGAGCCGATGCTGAGCAAGCTCATCAGCACGAGGATCGAGGACACGTACCTCGACAGCCACCTGAAGATAAAGCTCACGGTGATTTACGAGACCAGGGAGTGGGGCTATATATTCTGGCCCAGGGTCGAATGGGACTTTCAGAACGGCCTCTCGGTCGAGCTCGCCTACGCCAACATAAGCGGAAGCGAGGATTCCTTCATGTACTATTACCGCGACAACGATATCTTCATGTGGAAGATCCGTTACTCCTATTAAAGGACGCTCATGAATGAAAAAAATCGCGGACTTCATCACGGCGAAGTATAAGATCGTCCTGGCGGTCATCCTGCTCCTCACCATCCCCATGGGGTACTTCTTCACGAAACAGGGCTTTTTCAACCACGTCGACATCTACTTTGACGCGAACGATCCCGACCTGCTGTTCTACAAGCGCTTCCAGAAAACCTACGGCAACGAGGAGATGGCGGTAATCGTCTTCAAGACGGAGGACATGTTCACCGCGGGGAACCTGGGCATCATCCGCGACATATCGAAGCGGGTCCTGGCCACGGAGGGGGTCCAGCGCGTCTTCAGCCTCACGGAATCGGAGGAGGCCGTGGGGAGGAGCGATACCATTACCTTTGAGCGCGTGATACCGGATGGGGACCTGTCGCACACGGACCTGGGGATAGTGAAGCGCCGCGTCATGGCGAACAAGACGATCGTGGGCAGCGTGATATCGCCCGACGGAAAAACCACGGCAATCCTGATAGAGCTCCAGCCCATGACCGACAACGAGAAGAAGAGGGCGATACTGCTTTCCATCATGGATTTCTCGCGGCGGATAGCGGGAAGTGGCATAGACCTCCATTTCGCCGGGGTGCCCATCGTCGAGGTGGAGATGAACACCCTCTCCCAGAGGGACTTCATGACCTTCACCCCCATCACCTTCATTCTCATTTTCCTTGTCGTCTGGTGGCTGTTGAGGAAGATGACGCTGTCGGTGTTGTGCCAGTTCAACCTGCTTATCTGCCTGGTGTGGGGCATAGGGTTTTTCGCCATGACCGGGGAGACCTTCAACATAGTCACCACCATCATTGGCCCGCTCCTCCTGGCCATATCCGTGGCCGACTCGATACACATCCTCGCCCACTACAGGGAAATATACGTGCTCAATGGCGGGGACCACGCCGGGGCGGTGCACAACACCATCCGCAATGTCTGGCTGCCGTGCCTCTTCACGAGCCTCACCACGATGGCGGGCTTCGCCTCCTTTGTCACGAGCTCCATCAGGCCGGTAAAAATGATGGGGATATTCACGGCGATAGGTGTTGGTTTCGCATTCCTGCTCACCATTACGTTTATTCCCACGGTGCTGATGTATTTCAAGGACAGGATGGGCCTGGGAATGCCCGGTATAAAGAAGGCAGGAAAGGATCTTCCCCCTTCGGCGGTGACGGACCGGGAGGACCTTTTTGCCGCTTTCCTGCATCGGATCGGGGATGTCTCTTCCAGGTATTATCGCAGCATAGTCATCGCCATGGTGGTCATTTTCGTCGTGTCGATTTACGGCATCTATAAAATAAAGTTCGAAACCAACACCATGAATTATCTCCCTGAGTCGAACAGCATCCGGCGGGATATTACTTTCATTGAAGAAAACATGGGGGGCACCATACCCTTCGTGATGCTGGTGCAGGCTAAGCAGGACGGAAAGGACTTCAATAATCCTGAAAGCCTCAGGCTGATAAACACCATCCAGGAACACATGATGAAGAACATCCCCCAGTTCAGCACCTCCTTTTCACTGGCGGATTATTTCAAGGAAATGAACAAGGCCTTCAACAACAGCAAGGCGGAGTTCCACACGATCCCGGATTCCCGGACCGACATCCTCGATTTCTACGAGCTGGGCGAGTCCGACGTGCTGGACCGGATCGTGGCGCCGGACCGCAGGGAAGCGAGGATATCCTTCATGTCGCGCTGGGACACCAACGAAACGGCACACAGGATACACAATTACATGGTTGATTACATGGGGAAAACACTCGGCAGCGATTACAGCTACAAGATCACGGGGCTTTCCTCCATGTACCTTAACATGGAGTTCCAGCTCAAGGCAAGCCAGCGCAACAGCTTTATCGTGGCCTTGATCATCATTTCTCTCATGATGTTCGTGGTATGCAGAAGGGGATGGCTTGCACTGGTGAGCATGATTCCCAATATATTCCCCATCGCCGTCACCATGGGAATCATGGGCTGGTTCGGAATACCACTGGACGTATCCACCATCATGATTGCCAGCGTCACACTTGGCATTGCCGTGGACGATACCATCCATTTTGTTACATGGTACACGCGGAACATGGCCATTACGCATGACCGGCGAGCCGCGATTTTAAAGACCTTCCGCGACGTGGGCAAGCCAATTGTTATCACCTCCGTGGTGCTTTTCCTCGGTTTTTTCATACTCATCCTGGGCACCATCAAGCCCACCCAGGCCTTCGGGGTGCTTACTGCTTTCTCCATGTTCTTCGCGCTCATTGGCGACATCATCTTCCTCCCGGCACTGCTGATGTTCTTCAAACCGGCGGTGGCGAAAGGGGACAGCGATTTTCTCGCGGAGCACGGGGAGGCAGGGAATGCCGTTTCCTGAAGGGTGATACATATAGAAATGGCCGGCTTCCACCTTGATCAGGGTGAAATTGAAAAAATTTCCCTCTCCACACGGTATCGGTCAGAAGCAAGGGGAAACTGGTATATGAAAAGAAAAGAGCGGTCGATGAGCTCATCGGTGAGATAGATAAAAGCTTACGGGCAGACCCGGAAAGGCCCTCCGCCGATGAAATCCAGGAACGCGGGATCGACGTCTGCGTAGACTAGCGCCTCGAGCATATTGGCGCAGTCGTCGTCGCTCACCAGCTGGTGTTCGGGGGCCCGGTAGTCGCCGTTCCAGGCGAGGCAGTAGTTGTGCAGGTAGAGCGTCACGAAGAGCTGGCTTTCGAAGAGGTAATTCGGCTCGGGGTGGATGAAGAGCTGGAACGCCAGGTCCAGGACCGTTCCCAACGGGTCCCAGCCGTTATCCCCCGCCAGTTCGAGAAGCCCGTGCCATTCCTCAAGGGAGCATTCGTACCGGGCGCCGGTTGTGGTGTTCAGGAGGAACATGGATGATCACCTGAATTTATCTGGAGCTTTCTTTCCATGAGGCATACGGTGAAAGGCAGGTGGGGGAACTCCCTTTTCATGATTTCCATGAATCCCTGCCGGAGGTACCAATTCTTGAGCAGTTCATGCCTGTCGATGATTCCTATGGCGACTTTAATCATCCCCTTTCCCGCTGCATAATCGGCACAGTATTCCAGCAATCTTCGACCGCGTCCCCCATGACGGAATGATGGAAGCACGGCGAGGCGTTCAAGGTACATTACGCCTTCTTCGGTTCCGGATTTTTCCAGGGCCGCGTTCCCTATCAACCTGCCATTGTCGAAAAGTCCGAAATATTCAACACCATTTTCCATCGATGCGCGGATTCTTTCCAATGAAATAAATGAAGGATGGGATGGACAATTTTCAATTGTGAGGCCAAGGTCCTTCGCTACCGTGGCGAACGATTCCGTTATAACTGCATGGCAGGAGGGTATGTCAAGTTTTGATAGTTTTATAATTTCTTCCATCGGCGTTGCAGGACACTTATTCCAGCATGTCTGGTCCCTACCATAATAATCATACATAATATTTTCCTATAACACAAATTAATTCAATTTTTTGCCATTAGAATTCGTATTAATATTGGGTAATAGGGAAATGCGAAACCGAAAAAGAAACAGATTGTTTGGGTATAATTATTCTCGTCAAGGTGCATATTTTATAACGATCTGTATAAAAAATCGCAAAGAATGTTTCGGCGAAATACATGATGGTGCAATGCGTTTGAATGATTGCGGAAAGGGATTATCCAACCACAATATCGGGCATTGCCGGTAATTATTGGGTCGTATAAATCCGCCGTATCAAAAATGGTACACCAGAAATCATTACCGGGATTCCGGTGGCAAAAATCCTATTATGATCATATCATCCCCGATTATGTATCGTTATTTAATATTCGGGAATACATCAGGAATATTCCAAAACGGTGGGGGAATGGATCCGGAGAAAAAATCCGACATAATCACAATAATTTATTGGACGAACCCCCCGCCCTCCGCCCATAGTGCACCATGCGTTTGCTCGAAAAACTGAACGACAACCAGAGGGAGGCGGTGCTCCATACCGAGGGGCCCCTCCTCATTCTCGCCGGGGCCGGCTCCGGGAAAACCCGTGTCATCACGCACCGGATAGCGTACCTCATCAAGGAAAAGATGGTGGCGCCGCACTCCATCTTCGCCGTGACCTTCACCAACAAGGCCTGCGAGGAGATGCGGAAGCGTGTGGTAAGCCTCATCGGCGAGACGGGGAGCGGCGTCTTCGTGAAGACCTTCCACTCTGCGGCGGTCTGGATCCTGCGCCGCTACGGCGACCGCATCGGCGTGCCGGGGAACTTCTCCATATATGACACCGGTGATCAGGAGTCCGTCGTTAAAGATCTCCTGGTGGAGATGCGCATCGACCCCAAGACGGTGAAGCCGTCGTCCATCGCCTCGAAGATATCCGAGGTGAAGGACCGCGCGGAGTACCTTGACGGGAGCGATATCTCCCTCCTCTTCCCGGATTATTACTCGTTCAGTTTTGCGGACCTCTTCGAGAAATACCACCAGGTCCTGGCGAACAACCGCGCGCTGGATTTCAACGACCTCCTCATAAAATGCGTGGAGCTCTTCCGTAACAACGCGGAGGTGCTGGAAAAGCTGCAGCGGCGCTGGCAGTATTTCATGATCGACGAGTACCAGGACACCAACCACGCGCAGTATCTCATGGGCATGCTCCTGTCGCAGGCGGGCCGCAACATCTGCGTTGTCGGCGACGACGACCAGTCGATCTACTCGTGGCGCGGCGCCGACATCCGGAACATCCTGGACTTCGAGAAGGACTTCCCGGACGCGCGGGTCATCGTGCTGGAGGACAACTATCGCTCCACGTCGCAGATCCTCGACGCGGCGACGGCGGTCATCCGGAACAATACCAGGCGCAAGGACAAGAACCTGCGCGCCTTCAAGGGCGGGGGCGAACCCGTGGTCTACTGCCGCGCCGCCAACGAGTACGGGGAGGCGGAGTTCGTGGTGGGCAAGATCCGGAGCTTCATGAACAGGGAGGGGCTCTCGAGCAGGGACTTCGCGGTCTTCTACCGCACCAACGCGCAGTC
>JAKQCH010000214.1 GCA_029573825.1 Spirochaetota bacterium
GCACTGGCAAAAGCGGCTCCTTACACTGCTGATTTCAAAAAAGTATACGGCAAAAATCCGTACGATTATTTTCTTGATAAATTCAAACCAAACAACAAGTGGTAATCAGGATACTGTCTACACATCAAACACTATTGTCGCGCACCAGATATTATTTTTGTATTTCACATTAAATTTATGAAATGTAACAGCTTTAACGTCCACGTTAAAGCTGTGTTTTTTTTGGTCCGCTGTTTCACCTGCTGCGCTACACCACAGGCAATACTGCGCATTATGCTTCTCAATTTTAATTTCTTCCGGAACCAGTATCAGCGATTCCGCATCCTTATAATAAAGCAGCTCGTTCAGAAAAGCATATAACAGCTGATCAATCTCCCCGTTCTCCAGGTAAATTGTTCTACGTTCATGTCGCATCACGGTCCCGGGATCATCAACCATCACGGTAACGAGCGCATCGGCACCAGCCATGAACAGTTCCGGGAGGTCCCTGCCGTCACATTCCACTGCGGTATCCGCAAGGGTAATATCGTCAACAATTCTGAATCCCATATCTACACGCTACCCCTTGATATTTCCCACAGGGATAAACTTCGCCACGGTCCGGCTGATACCGGCACATTCCGCCGCTCGTACCACTTCATCGATGTCCTTATAGGCGGCTCCCGCTTCCTCCGCAAGGCCTGAAAGGGACGCCGTCTGCACATAGATACCCCTATCATGCATTGTGCGCAGCAGATCACGCCCGTTGAACTGCTTTTTGGCCTGTGTCCGTGACATGGCCCTTCCACTGCCGTGTGCCGTAGAATAAAATGAACCCGCTGCAGACTCCGCCCCCGCAAGCAGATATGAACCGGTTTCCATACTCCCCCCGATTATTACCGGCTGCCCCGAATCCACATACCGCCCTGGAACACCTTTCATGGTGCCGGGAAACGCCCGCGTAGCTCCCTTGCGGTGAACCAGAAGCTGCTGGTCTTTTCCGTCGATAATGTGCCTCTCCAGCCTGGCGGTGTTATGACATACATCATACACCAGACGCATCCCAAGGTCCTCCGGGGCCTTCCGGAACACCTCGGAGAACACTTCCCTTACCCGGTGCATAATAAGCTGTCTGTTGACAAATGCGAAATTGATGGCACAGTTCATGGCGGCAAAATACGCCTGACCATCCTCCGACCGGAACGGAACACAGGCGAGCTCCCTGTCCGGCATGGAAAGGCCGTACTTTCCGTTCATAAGCGGAAGAAACCGCTGCAGGTAATCTGAGGCAATCTGATGCCCGTATCCCCGGCTCCCGCAGTGTATCATCAGAAACACCTGGTTCTCCCTCACAATACCGAACGTCCGGGCCCTCGCTTCATCAAACACATGCTCCTTTTTCACCACCTGAATTTCAAGGAAATGATTGCCGGAGCCCAGGGTTCCTATCTGATTCTTCCCGCGCTCGAAGGCCTTCATGGAAACACATGAGGGATCAGCGAACGCTACCGTACCGTTGTCCTCGGTATACTCGGTGTCGGCGGCCATGCCATAACCCTTTTTAACCGCCCACGATGCTCCCTCCCGCACCGCGTTATCGAACTCTGCTCGAGACAGTGTGATCATCCCTTTACCGCCGACCCCTGAAGGCACCGCGGCGAAAAGCCTGTCCACAATTTTTGTGAGTGACGGTTTGATTTCCTCATAGGTAAGATTTGTCGCCACAAGGCGGATGCCGCAATTGATATCGAAGCCGATCCCGCCGGGAGAGATC
>JAKQCH010000233.1 GCA_029573825.1 Spirochaetota bacterium
ATTCTGATGGATATAATACTCCGGGGCGATATGGATGGAGTTGAGGCTTCTGCGGCAATCAAAAAGAAACAGGAAACACCAATAATATATCTAACTGCCCATGCCGATGAACCCACTGTAGCGCGTGCCCGAATGACAGAACCTCACGGGTTCCTCAATAAGCCTGTCCGTGAAGCCGATCTCCTTGCGGCAGTGAATTTCGCCCTGCAGCGCTCGGAGCTGGAAAAAAAGCTCCGGGAACGGGAATCACTTTACCGTGAGCTCGTTGAGAATTCAAATAGTATTATACTGCGAATGGACACAACGGGTATTGTGAAATTTATGAACCTGTACGGACTAACATTCTTCGGGTTTCTTGAACCAGAGGTGGTCGGCAAATCCGTTATTGAGACAATAGTGCCACCCGTTGATCGTGCAGGGCAGGACCTTTCAGCGATGATTTTGGATATCTCAAAAAATCCAGAAAAATACAAAAATAACCAGAACGAAAATATTTGTAAAGACGAGAGGCGTGTATGGGTCTCCTGGACAAATCGTCCGATTTATTCTGATAACGGAGAAGTCCTGGAGGTTCTGTGTATCGGTAATGATATCACCGACATGAAACGTGTCGAGGATAATGTCCGTTACTCGGAGAAAATACTGCGGTCAACATTTAACGCGATACCCGACCTGCTGCTTATTGTTGACCGGGCATTCCGCGTTGTATCGTGCAACTGGAAGGGGCATGATTATGTTGATAACAGTGATAAGAAGAAACAGCCGTATTGTTATGAAGTATTTATGCACCGCAAGACGCCCTGTGAAGAATGTCATGCCCATGAAGTCTTCAAAACAGGGGAACCGGCGGTCCGGGAGGGGACCAACCCTGTTGACGGTCGGATTCGTGAGGTGAAATGCTATCCGATTTTCGATGAAAAAGGCAATGTCGAGATGGTAGCTGAGCATGTGAGGGACATCACTGAAATTAAATATACGGAAGTTCTTCTCAAGAAGAAAAGTCAACACCTGCAGGAGAAACTTGATTATATACTCAGCCCGGAAGCAGAGATGGAAGTTCCGGAATTACGGGATATTCTGGACTCAGACCGGCTGCAGCAGATGATGCAGTATTTTTATACCGCAACCGGCCTTCCCATGAGCATTCTCGATCTCCATGACAATATACTGGTGGGGGTCGGATGGCAGGATGTCTGCATGAAATATCACCGGAAACACCCTGAAACTGCCATGAAATGTCTTGAGAGCGACACAATTCTTACCGCTAACCTCGATAAAGGGCAGCACATTATGTATAAGTGCAAAAACAACCTCTGGGACCTCGCGACACCGATATTTGTGGGGAACACCAGGGTGGGAAATCTCTTCATGGGACAGTTTTTCTTTGAGGACGAGGAGATTGATGTCGATCTTTTCCGTCAACAGGCGCAGGAGTATGGTTTCGATCCGGTTGACTACCTCGCATGTGTGGAAAAGGTTCCCCGCATAAACAGGGAAAATATCGAGAATATCCTTGAGTTCTTCAAGGGATTTTCTGATATTCTTGCGAAGCTGGGATTCAGCAATATCA
>JAKQCH010000248.1 GCA_029573825.1 Spirochaetota bacterium
TCTTCGCGTATCCTGGCCCCGAAATGCTCCTCAACGGCGGCAATCAGTCTTTGAATTTCCTCAACAAACCATGTCAGCGTATAATCAGTATATTTATGGGGAACGCTGAAGTGAAAAAAGAATTCAGGCAGGATACCATCAATGTCCGTTCCGGCCTTGCGCCAGCATTCATCAAGGCGCCGCATGGAGTCGCATCCCGGCACAATCACTGCCCCGTTCAGGAAATGCAGGTCACCCTGCCCCGCGCACTGGAGCATGCACTTCGGGAGGCTGCAGATGAAAGGGCCGAAATACGTATCGCCGATGGTGGTTTCCCGTGCGCTGAATCCCCTGATTCTGAAGGGAAGTATTCCCGCGGCATGAAATACCTCCTCCGGGACAAATGAGCAGGTATATCCCGCCACCGGTTTTCCCT
This sequence comes from Spirochaetota bacterium, assembly GCA_029573825.1. GTDB lineage: Bacteria > Spirochaetota > UBA4802 > UBA4802 > JAGODF01 > JAKQCH01. The sequence goes on from JAKQCH010000248.1 coordinate 416, forward strand.
CATCTTTCCAGCGTTTCACAAACCTGTTGTACTGCACTTCAGACACTTCGGTGAACACAGGGTTCATCACCGTACCTCCTTTCCGTTCAACGTGTCCCGGAGATACTCCAGGGCCTCCCGCATTTCACCGGACCCGTTATCTCCCGCACGGAGAAGATCGGCGAATCCCCTCACCACCGCAGGCATGACCTCCGGCGCAACAGGTTTCAGCGATCCGACGATATCGCCCGTAATCCGCCGGAATGTTTCACCTGTTTCATATTCATCAAGGGACTGCACCGCCTGAGTCATCGCATTTTTAAGGAGCCCGGGTTTCGCCTCATGGACACGGTTCAGGACCGCACAAATCCTGTTCACGGAATCGGCGCACTGCTGGGGATCAATTTCAGCAATTGCCCTTTCCAACTCACCGGCGATCTCATCGTCAGAAAAAGTTGTTTCCAGGGTGTCAATTTTTCTGTTCCATTTCCGCACAACGGCGCCGGCTTGACGGAATCTTCGCCGCGCCATTTCCCGCGCGAGACCGGGGTTCTTCTCAAGAAGAACAGTGGCACTCCCGCCAAGCTGTTCAGAAATATCATCAACGCAGTTCCATGCTTTCAAAAGCAGTTCAGTGTCAACACTGCCCAGCACATTTCCCGCAAGGAAAGAAACTGTCTCCGGAAGTTTCGGCCTCCCCTGATCGCCGATCAGGGCGCTCCCGGTATGGAGTTTCCGCACCAGTTCACTCACCTCATTGATCAGCTTTCCGATATTCTCACCGCCAACCTCACCCGCGAGGGAAAGCATGACATCGGCGAGGATATCCGGCGCCAGCTTATTAACCGGCGCAATTGCCGCCGCCGCGGAGGACACCAGTATATTCACCGCCGCGGGAATGAGTGAAAAAAGGCACAGGACCTTTGCGGGGAATTTCCACAGTTCCTCATTGATCATTCCCACAAGTGCGGAAATATCCTCCCGTGAGCCCTCAGCAAGCTCCTTCAGTTCACCGAAATCGATTCCCGCGACAAGGCCCCGTACTCTTTCGCGCAGAATCTCAGTAAAAAAAACAGGGTCACCTTCATGGACAGAATTTATGATACGCCCCAGCCCCGTACAGAGCTCCCCTGCTTTTTCAGAATCAATGCCGGAAAGAAGTCCCCGTAAAATGTCCGACTTTTCTTCAATGGGGCGCGCATTGATCTCCTCCATCACCTCCCCCATACAACGCATGATCCCGTTTACGAGAGAAGGAACATAGCGCGAA
>JAKQCH010000584.1 GCA_029573825.1 Spirochaetota bacterium
GTATCGAGCCCGATAAAATCCATTATCCCGAAAGGTCCCATGGGCGTGAACATTACTCCCATCCATGACCTGTCCACATCCTCCACCGATGCGACACCTCTGCCGACCATGGTAAGGGCGGAACTGAGAAATGCCATGAGCATCGTATTGAACACATATCCCGGATGTTCACGCTTCACATAAATCGGCGTCTGCCCCACACGGCGGGCAAAGGCCGTCACCACCTGAAGTGTCTCCTCGGAAGTCTTCTTATGCGGCATCACGTCTGCGATCGTGGCATCCCATACATTGGGATGGAAATGGAGCGATATCACCTTCTCCGGCCTTCCGCTCTGATCCGCGAACATCGAGGGAATCAACGACGAGGTGTTGGAAGTGAATATCGTGTGGTCCGGACAGATTCCGTTAAACTGCCCGAAAACCTTTCCTTTAAGAGCAGGATCTTCCGGCACGTTTTCACTTACCAGATCGGCGTCCTTTCCGGCTTCCCCTGCGTCAGTGCTGGTGTGTATCCTTCCCCGCGCCGCGGCAAGTTCAGCGCCGGTGAACCTTCCCGCTGTTTCAAGGTCCTTCATAAACTTCTCTATGTGCGAAACCGCCTTCCTCAATATCTCCGGGTCAAGATCGTACAAAACCACCGAATACCCGTGTGTCGCACACTGGAGCGCGATCTGCTGCCCCATCGTACCGGCACCGAGGACAAGAACTTTTTTTATATCTGATACTTCCATGCTGCCTCCTGTATTACTTTATTTAATGAGTGCACCATGCATCATCAACAGCATGAATTTCCCCAGCTCCCGGATTGAACCGCGGCATTGCCGAAATCCTATCCGGGATATCCAATGTTACTTCAAATCTTCCGCAATAAAGAATCAGTCAGCGAATATATCCACAGGATCACCCAGGGTTATACCGCTGGTATTGTGCAGAACCTTTGCAAGACCTTCAATTTTAGGGAGTTCATATTCAAAGAAATACCTGAAAACGGTAAGCTTTCCCTTATAGAAACCCCCTTCTTTTGATGATGCTCCGGACTGTAGTTTCGTTTCCGCCGCGACTGCCTGCACAAGCCACTGCCATCCGACAGCAATAATGCCGAACATTTCAAGATACAATGTGGCATCCGAAAGAAACCGGTCGATCTCACCCTTCATGGCAAACCCTGTAAGGTGAGCAGTTACGTCCTGCAGTGTCTTCAGCGCGTCTTCCAGCGCCTGGGCTTCTTTCTCCAGAGTCCCTGACTTTTTAGCGGTGGAAATTGTCCCTGATGTCTCCTTAAGGAAAAGCGCGAATGCCTTTCCGTTTTTCATGATTACTTTTCTTCCAAGGAGGTCCATTCCCTGTATGCCGGTGGTTCCCTCATGGATGGGATGAATCCGCATGTCCCGGAAGTACTGTTCAACGGAAAAATCCTGGCAGTACCCATACCCGCCGAGGCACTGAATCGCGCTGCTGGTGGAAAGAATTCCCATCTCCGAAGGATATGTTTTTGCAACAGGTGTAAGGAGATCAAGTATCAGCTCACAGCGTTCCTTCTCTTCCTCGCCGACAACCCGCGACAGGTCCGTAAGTTTCGCAAGATACATTATCAGCCCCAGCGACCCCTCTGTTACCGCCCGCTGGAACAGCAGCATCCGCTTCAC
>JAKQCH010000263.1 GCA_029573825.1 Spirochaetota bacterium
TAATCCCCCCCCACTTCCTCCAGGGGCTGATATCTGACAGCAATTGAGCATCCCGGGATATCAGGGGGTTTTTCATCAATCAACGCAGAAAGCGTCTTTCGCGCAAGACGAAGGTCATTTTCCATGACAGCGTTGCGGTCCCGGAGGCTTTCCTCGCTTTTCGCAAGGCGGTCCTCCATTTCCTTCCGTTCTGTGATATCGGCCATAACACCGACGATGCCCCCTGTTGAACCGCTCACAGCCGGGAATGCCGCCCTGCTGACAATCACATACCGTTCTTCCCCCCTGCAGTTTTTCACTACAGATTCATAATGACGCTCCCCGCCGGAGATGAGAAGATCTTTATCATCCTCCCTGTGAAGCGATACAATACCCGGGAACATCATATCATGATCGGTTTTCCCTATTATTTCATGCTGCTCCATCCCGACAAATGCCGCAAAGGCAGCGTTGCACCCGAGGTAGCGCCCCTTCTCATCTTTATAAAAAACAGGGTTTGTCATGGTATTGAGGAGGGTGCTGATAAACTCATCCCGGTGGAGGAGTTCCATATTCGCGAGGAACAGCTCATTTCGCCGCTGCTGCACATGGCGGAGGGACAACCCGGACTCTGTGACATCTTCAATGACAACAATGGCATTTTTATTTATCACATAGGGATACACATGAAGATTAAAGAATATTTCCCTTTCAGGTATCCTGTTAACATATCCCAGCAGAAATTTTTCCAGCAATCCCGATATAATTTCCTTGATATCCGGTTCCAGTCCCACCACTTCGGGAAATAATTCATTTATCTCACTACATGCCGCACTTCTTTCAACACCGAGATAATCAAGAAGGTCACCCGGCACATTCTGAAAAGTTAAATTTTTTTCCAGCACCAGGGAGTATATTCCAAACCTGCTGCTGATGATTTCATTGACGGCGGACACTATTGCTTCTCCCTCATCATCTGTGCAGCCATAGTATGAAAGAGCGTTTCGACGTTGTTACCGGTTTTCGCACTCGTGAGAAAAACAACGTCATCCGGACATATCTCAGGATAATCAAGATACTTTTTTATGTAATCAGATCCGGATTTTTCCGCATCCACAAGATCAGCCTTGTTGAGAGCAACAAAGAATTTTCCTCCCGGATTAATTTCGTGGAATAGCGAAATGTGGTCCTGTATATGCTTCATCGTATCGGCGTTGGAAAGATCACTCACTATTATTGCCCCCCCGGCGCCTTTCAGATAATTCATTGAAATTTCACTGAACCGGCCATGCCCCCCGATGTCCCATAAAAGCAGCATCACTTCGAAACGGTTTCCATTATCCTCTATCTGGATTTCTTTTTTTGTCACCTTGACACCAAGTGTCGTCAAATACATATCGTCGAAGGCATCGTATACAAATCGTTTCACCAGGCTTGTTTTCCCAACCGCGAAATCGCCAAGCATGACAATTTTAAATTTATATGCAGCAGTGCTCATTTCATGTTCTCCTGTTAATGGGGAATTTTAGCGAACATCATAATTCCCCGGTTTTCACGGAACTGCGTAAAGCGGGGATCTGCCGAAAGTATTTCCGGATCAAAGTCTGTGACATGAATTCTCTCACCTGACATACCAAGCCTGACAAAGGACTGTTTCACCGCCGCCATGCGCCCCTCCGCAAGCCTGCGGTTCACCGCGACTCCCCCTGCAGGATCATTAAACGCAATTATGTCAATGTGAATCCGCGGATGTTGTTTAAGGATTTCCCAGGCACGCCTGACCTGCAGAAGCTGCGCGTTGTCGACTGCCATAATCCCCGTCGGGAATTGGATAACGATTTTTTCAAGCTCCTGCTTCACCAGCGCCAGCTGAAGACCCGTCATCTGCTCCGCAAGTCCTTCCAGCTCCGTCCTGAACCTGCGGACCGAACGGTAATCGGCAACAACTGCCCTGTTATCCACCTCCTGAATACCGGGGAATTTCTTCACCTCGCGCATCAGCGCCTCCGCTGTTTCCCGGGACGATACTGTCCCGGTCACGGCAAGCTCCTTCCCGTCAACATTGAACACGAGGTCGTGGGAATACGCCGGCAGAGACCGTTCCATGTGAGCAGCGATTCTTTTTTCAAGCTGCCAGTTCATAACCCGGCAGAAAATTCCCCATGTGAGGAACACCGCGAGGATACAGGCCAGGAGCGCCGCTGCCCATTTCACTTTTCCCAGGGACCTGCCGCCGTTTGCGCCGGTTCCGGGAACCCGGTTTGTATCTTCAATAAGACGTTCCAGCGGTTTTTCGATACCCGCCACATCCTCCATGTTGCCGCTGAAATTTTTCAGCTGCCGCCTGTACAAAATGTGGATATCATTCATCACCCCTTCAATCCTGTTATCAAACTCCAGGGGCGGGGAACCCTTCGCCACGAGAGCTCCGAAAAAATAAACATGCTCCGTAACCATGACCTTTGAGTTCCCGAACTGGATTTCATCAATTGAGGATTTTTCAGCCTTGAAAGATGTTTTGATAAAATCGTTGATAGCGGCGAGCATGCCTCCCACCAGGTCACGGTCCACCTTCTCCTCGCCGTTACGGGAAGCATGTCCCAGAAGGAGGGATGATTTTTTATCCAGGAGGAATATTTCATCGATGTAAAAGGGAAGCGACTCCCGAAGAATAATTTCACCCAGGGGAACCTTTGTCCGGAAGGCCATTATCCTGTATTTCCACATCTTCATGCTCAGGACATCATCCAGGCGCTCATCGATATAGTTCACGAGGGAGCGCAGAGCATCGGCTATTTTCTTCGCGACAAGTTTCCCGATGATGGGGTATATCATATCGAAGAGATCAGCCGAAGGTACATAGTTTTGTTTTTTCATGTAAAGGATATCAGACTCTATCCTCTTGATCTTTCTTGCATTAATATAGGCAAGGTTGATCTCTTCAATTGAATCATCGATTTCACCGAACGATATATGCACATAATCGCCGGTAGGTTTATACTCAATAATTCGGTTTCTATGGAGCGATTCTATGCTCTGATACACGGACATGGTGGCAAGTTCAACGCCATCAGCGATGGCACGGTAGGTGGTTTTTATCGGAGTTTTCATCTGGTCCGTGAGCTCCAGAAGGGCCCCAAGGACAAGAGCTTCGATATCATTAAGCCTGTGTTTTTTGACAAAATGTCTGAGGACCGGGTTGTCAAGGAGGGTCGATTTCCGGATCAGACCCGTTCCGGCATTCATCTCTTCATTTTCCATTAATATTCTCCCGGTATTCACATATGGGATATTTCCAGAAACATGATGGCGGATAGCAAAAAATTCCTTTCCATAATTGTATCAGAGATTTAATCATTGTCAATAATATTCCATTACTAAAAAAATACACAGTATTAATTTATTTTCGCAACAGCCGGATAAAGCCGTTACTCACATTGATTGCAAATAAAAATTCTGCCTGCCCGGCAGCTCCCGGCCTGACCTGAAATTGCCGCGCCGCTGCAGCAGATGACATTATCATGTACCTGGAAAAATTATAATTCTGATGATTAAAAATAATGCATACATCGTTTCGGTTATACTTACGCTGACACTGACATGTTCGGGATGCACACCAACTGCCCGGGAAAGGGGGGTGATACTAACCGTTGCAACCTATAATGTTCATCATCTCAGGAGCAGCTACCTGGCGGTGCGCGATGCCATCGCCGCTATGAACGCCGACATAGTTGCGCTCCAGGAGATGCCGGTCCGCGGAAAAATACAGTATTCCGAAAAACTTGCCCGTGACCTGGGGTACCGGAACATCTCAGGCAAACCATATTACCGCCAGGGACCGGGGAACGGATGGGTCCTAACGTTTTTGAGCAAACATCCGGTTATCTCAAAAGAGGAAAAAAAACTGAGGGGTTCCCGGAGAGCTTTGCGCATCGATATAGCGGTCAACAACAAGCCCCTGACCATTATAACAACACACCTTTCCCCCTTCGTGTGGTCCCGTGACCCGATCAGGGAAAACAGGTCGCGTTCCTCATTGCGAAAAACGCAGATTGGCGAACTGATCCGCTGGTCCCGCGAATCATCTGGGCGCACCATCATCATGGGGGACATGAACAGCATCTATCTCATGGGAGAGCTCACACCTTTCCCGCAGAATAAATTCACCGATGTGTTTGACATTAACAGTACAGACTGCCCCGGAACATTCCCCCTGAGACCCTCCATGCTGCAGCGGGTAAGAAAGATCGTTCCCTTCACGCCGGAACTGATTACCCTGGATTACATTTTTGTTTCGCCGGGAATTGATGTGATTTCTGCGGGAGTGAATAAATCATCTGCGTCGGACCATTATCCGGTAACAGCAAAACTTATCCTGCAATGAGAGTAAGGTCTATTCAGCTGTATGGTTACCTGAGCCTGTACTTTTCATCCAGAAGGGCATTGATTTTATCCATAATCAGCCGTGTCGCTTCCTCGAAATTTCTGCGGTACTGCTGCTGAGACTCTTTTGAAAACAGTTTAAAAGTTCCGTCTGTTTTAAAATCCCGAAGGGCGTCATGAACTGAAAGCGGCTCACCAATTCTGTATACCACGGTACCGCTTTTCGCGATGGGGGAATTGCCGGGATAGATTACGTCGCTGTTATTGCAGCCCACCGGAACCACCTTCAGCCCGGTATTAAGGGCAAGCTGGGCAATGCCGGTTTTCCCCTCCCCGAGAATTGCGCCGCGGGTCCCTTCAGGGAACACGATGAGGCTCAGGTGTTTTTCATATATTGCGGTATAGGTCATCTGGGCGATTTTATCCATCATCACCGAGTAATGGTCCTCAAGGTACTGAAGAAACGAGTCCCTCATGTCTGTAATTTTCTGCCACCTGCCGGGGTTATACAGACTGTGCCATTTGTCGGAAAGAAGTGTTTTCACATCCTGCGACGCGCGGTGGTACGCTTCTGTCATCTGAATTTTTTTGTCCAGGAGGTCCTTGATCAGGCGGTATTCTTCAAGGGATATTTTTCTATCATAAAGCTTCCGGAAAAACTCCTCGATGAGATACCCCTTTGAGAGGAGAGGAATGGCGCCGAACCGTTTCAGGACACCGCCAACGATGGGATTGTGGAAGTATTTCCCTTTGGTCCAGATGGTGGTGTGGTTAAATCCCCCGGCCCGATATATCTGGTACTGAAAGGGAAAATAGTTATACCGGTCCGTATGGTTCATCGCGTAAATAACCGTTTCCCCTTTCGGTATCTGCTCAATATTTTCAATAACGATTTTCACCCTGGAAAACAGCTTATAATTCGGTGTAAGAAAAAAAGTTGCCGCGATCCATTGACCGATGGGAAAGCTCCTCAGCTTAATTGAATTCAGCTCCTTCAGATCAACCATACCAAACCCTCTTTTTTCCATCGTATGGATACACACATACTCGTCCCGCCATTATCATCACTGTCAATACAGCACAGCAGTTGTAATGCAGCATTATTTACCATTCTACAAAAGGGCAATATTTATACAAGCCGAAAAAGCCGGTGGAATTGCGGGTTTCATTGATTCAGGAGTCCCGCTTCCGGCCGTGTATTCCGGATGCGGGTATTGGAGGACACACATTCAGTAGTACATATTGTACATGCAGCATGCTACGGTGCGATCTTGTTACTCTTCACCCATATATTCATTTCTTCAGCTTTCTTAATCAGCTCGTCCCTGAAATCGGGATGCGCTATGGCAATAAGCGCCTCGGCCCGCTGCCAGGTGGACTTCATTTTAAGCTGGGCAATACCGTATTCGGTTGCCACGTAATGCACAATAGACCGCGGGACCGTCACAATGGTGCCCGGCTGAAATGCGGGGACAATGCGGGACACAGGGTTTCCATCCCTGTCCTTTCTGGTTGAACTCAGGGCAATAATACCCTTCCCTCCGTGGGACCCGAAGGCGCCGAAAATAAAGTCCAGCTGCCCGCCTGTGCCGGTCTTATGCACAGTGCCCACAGATTCTGAAGACACCTGCGAGAAGAGATCAACCTCCATGGCGTTGTTCACGGCAATCATTTTATCATTGAGCCCGATAATACGCGGATCATTGACATAGTTGACCGGATACGACGCGCAGGTGGGATTGTGGTTTATAAATTCATACAGCCTGTTTGAACCGAGTGCAAAGGTGTAGGTCATTTTATACTTGTCGATATTTTTGTACTTCCCGGTAATCTTCCCCGCCTCATACAGGTCAACCGAAGAGTCCACAAGCATTTCCGTATGCACGCCGAGGTCCTTCAGGTCGCTTGACGCAATCATCTCGCCAATCACATTGGGGAGCCCCCCGATACCGAGCTGGATACAGCACCCGTCTTCAATCTCCTTCATTATGTGTTCCGCAATTTTACGGTCAACATCAGATGGAACGGCTGAAGGTATCTCCGGAAGCGGGGAATTACCGCCCTCAACGATATAATCAACACGGGATACATGAATTGATTCCTGGTTCCCTCCCAGGCAGTAGGGAACATTGGTGTTCACCTCCACGACAATCTTCGCCGCCTTGGTGAGCGCGGCAGAAGTAACGGAATTTGCAAGACCAAAGTTAAAATACCCCTTGGGGTCCATTTCACCCGTCGTAATATAGGCAACATCGAAATCGGAATATTTCCTCATGGCGCGTGGCGCCATATGATAGGTCATGGGAGCATAATAGCACAGTCCCTTTTCCGCGAGTTTCCTGGAAATTAGTGTAAAGTGGGAATCATGGAGAAGAAAGTGTTCCTTATTCGGGTCTGTCTGGACGACTTTCGGCACCCGCGTGAATGCAGTGCTGAGGATCTTCACGTCGCGCAGCTCCTGCACCCGTTCCGCGATGGCGGCGTCGCAGGCCTCCGGAAACAGAACAAATTCACCAAAAAACAAAGTGTTTCCTGATTTAACAAGGGCCGCGGCTTCCTGCGGCGATATCAGCTTTTCTTTGTACTGCAGCATTTCAACTGTACTCATACTAAACCTCCCGCAAATCGGGGCATCCCTTTCCCGGACTTTCCCGGCGATATACATCTATGCTCTGATCCGTTCTCATGACTCCAGGGCCATTACATAATGACCCGTTTTCAGAACGATACTAATATAATAATACCTCTGCATTATATAAAATCTTTTTGAATTATAATCCTGAATCTTTTTTTTCTGGTTGATATAATTCCGGGAGATTATTTGACACTCGAAACTTCTCTGCATTATTTTTTCCATCTGTGATGATCTTCCATAAAAAAGTTTGCAATTATTACCCTCCCCGTCGTATATATTAATTGATGAACACCTTTCTTTACACAACACCTGCAGCACATCATGCGAAGGAGGCCTTATAATGAATTATATTCCCGTTATACTATGTACAGTACTCTGCAGCACCCTGTGTCTGCAGGGATGCGGAGATTTCAGTTGCGGCGATATTCTGAAACCGAGATTTTCCAAAATGGGAAAGGGGGCTGATATTCTGACGTTGAAAGAAAAAATCAGAACCTATGAAGAGGGAGTGAAAAGCGGCAGCGAATCCCCGCGCAAACTTGCCATCGCATACCAGCAGCTCGGAGAACGGTATCTCACAAAGAAAATGTGGGACTCCGCCATCGACGCCATGAAAAAGGCGATCGGACACGGACGTTCAAATGTCATTGTCCACCACGCGCTGGGAACCGCATACGCCTACAAGGCGCGGGAAACAGAGGATGCCGCATTCAGCGAACAGGCGGAATATCATTATAAAAAAGCCCTTGCGGTGAGCCCCTCATTTGTTGACTCGGCATACGGCCTCGCCCTGCTGCAGTTCTACGTACAGCAGAAACGCGAAGAGGGAATCCGGACCCTGGAGGAACTATCCGCCCAGCGGCCCGCTTATTACCGCGGCCGGTTTGCCCTTGCCCGGTTCTACTATGAGACCGGCAATCCCAGGCGGTCTCTCGCGGTGTATGAAAGCCTGTACGCATCACTTGAAGAGGCACACAGCTCCCCTGATGTCAGGGAATATAAAAGGCTCTGCAAGGAAAACATTGACCGGCTCATGGAGGAGATGTCTGCCGGGAGGACACAGCAATGACATCCGCTGAAATAATCACCGCGGTGGCCCTTTCTATCAGTGCGGCGCCCGCGAAACACAGCCTGTGGGAGCTTGCGCGGAAGATACCCGCTTCCGCCCTGTATTCCCTCCTGGCGAAAGAGGAGGCTCCCCGGACACAGGATTTCATCACAAGCCGTTATCCCCCTGATCCGATGAAAGCTGCGGAAGCAATTATTGAAGCATCCAGGAAAAAAGGCGTCCGCATACTCACCTTCTGGGATGATGATTATCCCGCGCTGCTCCGCGAAATCCGTACTGCGCCCCTGGCGCTTTACTCCCTGGGAACGGGAGTCCCGGGACGCTGCGTTTCCATAGTGGGTACACGGAACGCTGATATGGATTCCAAAAAAATTTCCCGGAGGCTCGGAAGGGACCTCGGACAGGCAGGGTTCTCCATCGTGAGCGGCATGGCGGCGGGGGTTGACCGGGCCGCCCACCTTGGCGCCCTTGAGTCGCGGGGAGGCACCATCGGAGTACTGGCAAACGGCATTGATATCGTGTATCCGGCGCAGAACAGGGACCTCTATGAGTCTCTGCGGAAAGACCCCGCCTCTCTGCTGCTTTCTGAATATCCCCCCGGCATTCGGGCCGGGAAATGGACCTTCGTGAGAAGAAACCGCATTATCAGCGGCCTTTCCTACGGCACCATTGTCGTACAGGCAGGAGAAAAAAGCGGGGCCCTCATCACCGCCCGGTACGCCCTTGAACAGAACAGAGAGGTATTCGCCTGCCCGGGACCGGCGTTCAATGAATCCTATCGCGGGTGCCACCATCTGATTCGAAACGGCGCGGTCCCCGTCACGGGAACAGAGGATGTCCTCGGAGGACTTCCCGAATATATTGGAACGCCATGGAGCGCCTCCCCTCAGTGCGGCGATGAATATCAACCCCCCAAAACAAAAAGAAAAGATATTCCGCCACAGAACAATACGGCTTCTGCATATCCCGAACACTCCCTGGAACGGAAAATTCTGGACCTTCTGGGAAAAAACTGTAATGATATTGATGACATAATCCGTACCATCGGCTGTGAAACCTCCAGGGTAAATGAAACAATCACATTGATGGAAATTGAAGGGGTTGTGGCAAAAAACGGAAATTCTCTGCATTTTTCCTGAATCACGGGATTCCGAAAATATCAATTCAAATTATATGAACAATTTTTCAACAGAGAGTTATAATATTATTGCTTTCCGTTTTTCCCACCGATACTATAATTACCGTTCCGAATGAATATTACACGGCATCCCGGAGTGCACCATGCAAATCCCTTTTATCAATGCATTCAAATTGTCCGGTCTTTCACGGAAACTCCTTGTCAGCTTCAGCATCCTGTTCTTCTTGATAATATCTCTCCTTGGAACCGCGATCTATATAAGCACTGAAAAGTACATCCGGCAGAAATATGAACTGGAGCTGAAAAACACCACACAGCTCATTCACAATATGACCAAAAACTCCATCAACACATCCATCAAAAGCTATCTCAGGGGGCTTTCGGAACAGAACAGGGCCCTCATGAACTATTATTATTCCCTGTTCCGCCAGGGAAAACTTTCCTACGGAGAGGCGTACGGCAGGGTTGAAGCAATATTCCTCGATACCGCATACGGAAAAATCGGCGACACCGGCTACATCGCCGGAGTAACACGGGAAGGCATTTTGAAAATTCACCCCAGGTCACCCGGCGTCAGCATCGGCAAGTATAAATTCATGAAAAGGGCCGCAGCCCTGAAAAACGGGTATCTTGAATACAAGTGGAAAAATGTCGGGGAAACAGAAGCCCGGTATAAGGTGGCAGCCATTTCCTATTTCGAGCCATGGGATATCATCGTCTGGGCAGGTTCGTACAAAGATGAGTTTTCAAAAATGGTGGATACCGAGGAACTGCGGCGGATTATAAAAGGTATTAAAATCGGGAAAAACGGGTACGCATATATTATTGATGGAAAAGGGAAAATGGTAATCCACCCCGACAAAGGCCTTGAGGGTACAGAGACCGCGGGCTTCAAGGACGCCGATGGAAAATTTTTCATTCAGGAAATATTAAAAAATAAAAACGGTACAATCAGTTACTACTGGAAAAACGCGGGAGAGGACACCGCCGAGAAGAGGATCGCCATCTACAAGTACATCCCGGAAACAGGGTGGATTGTCACCTCCGTCGCCCACTATGACGAGCTCTACATTCAGGCGCGCCGCATCAGAAATATTATCATCCTGGCAATTCTCGGATCGATTCTTTTATGTTTCCCCTTTGTGACGGGGATATCATCCCGTATTCTGAGACCTCTCACGAAGATCAGGAAAATTACTGACGAGGTGTCCAGCGGCAACCTCGCCTCCACCATCGACATCGTGTCCCGGGACGAGTTCGGCCAGATGGCGCGGGATTTTACAACCATTATCAAAAATTTTCGGGAGCTCCTGGGGAAGGTAAAGCAGACCACGGAAGTGCTCACGGTATCCATCCAGGACCTTACGGTTTCATCAACGGAAATCGCCGCAACCTCCAACCAGCAGGCCGCGGCGGTCAAGGAAATTGTCACCACCATGGAGGACTCCGACAGCCTGTCAAAGCAGGTGGCATCCCGCATTGACGAAGTGGCGCGCATCGCATCCCAGACGAAGGATTTCGTTGAAAAGGGATTCTCCCTCATCAGAGAGACCCTCGACAAGATGGAGGAGATACAGAATACCAACGCAGAGAGCATTACCGGGGTGCGCTCTTTAGGCACCCAGATCGAAAGCATCTGGGATGTGGTCAACATCATTAACGGCATCGCGGACCAGACAAAAATTATCGCCTTCAACGCCGAGCTGGAGGCCTCCGCCGCGGGGGACGCGGGAAAGAACTTCCAGATCGTCGCCAGCGAAGTTCGGCGTCTCGCGGACAGCACGGTATCATCCACCAATGAAATACGGCAGAAAATTGACGAAATTCAGCGCTCGTCGGACAA
>JAKQCH010000292.1 GCA_029573825.1 Spirochaetota bacterium
GACTCCCGCCGGGACGGAATCGGTGCTGTCATCTTCTCCCGTTGCACCAACATCCAGGACAACGCCGATTTTCAGAAGTTTCCTGTTCCGGAGGATGAGCATGTCCTCCGCGCCGCAGAGGTTTTTCAGTATTTCCGCATTGCGGGCAAGGGATTCACCTCCCGGCACAGCCAGTGTGAACCAGATGTTGAAGCAGTGTTTCCGAAGATAATTGTGGCTCACGCCGGGATGACTGCTTATAATTTCCGCGGCGCGGGACACGTTATCTGCCGCTACCTTGAATGCCACGAGGGACGAATCGTATCCCAGGCGGCCGATGTTCAGGATCGCGGATATGTCCCTGATTATGCCCCCGTCCTTCAGGTTCTTCAACGTTCTGCGCATCAGGGGTTCCTCTATGCCGATCTCTTCCGCGATGTCCCGGAAAGGGTCTTCCGTGATGGGTATGTCCCGCTGGATTCTGTGGAGGACACGGGATTCTATGTCGGTAAACGTCTGCATCGCAATTATTTCCAATTATTGTATTATGGTAAATGAATAATTTCGCGGTGAAAAGTCAAGGGGGATTTAACCTTTTGAAGGGAGGGGGTATATGAATTCGATGAATAATTCCGGATGATAATATTGCTACTCCGGGTTTATACTCTTTTCCAATAAAAGAACCGGTATTTTTTCTTTGTCAAATTCTCTTACCACTATTTCTACTGGTTTAAAGCAGAATTTTTCGTATAAAAGAAGGGCCGCAGTATTCTCACACCAGCAATGAATACATATTTTTTGCACGTTGTATAATGTGATGCCTTTATGTATCATTTCTTCCAGCAATACCTTCGAAAGGCCCATCTTACGGCAGTGTTTGCTGATAACAAAGTTGCCGATGAAACATTCTTTCCCGTTCGTTATGTTATACAGATCGGCGAAACCTGCCGGGATTTCATTTAGTAATAACATAGTGGCTTCTGAACGCGTGGAAATAATGTTCTGCAATTGACGTGCGTCAAAAGGATATGACGTTTTAGGAAATGTGTAATTCAGTTCTCTTTTATTCGAAAAAAAACTGCATACTTCCCTATAATCCGATTTGTTGATATTTCTAAATGAAATCATTTTTTCATTCTCAGTGAAATGAGCTATGGTTTTACTCCCGGCTGATGCCGATGGCGTCCATGCTGTTGACCAGTCCCGGGACCTCCCGTGAATTTGGCGCAAGCCTGAAGGACCTGTGCAATTTTCCCTTTTCCTTGAAAAGGTACACCTTGACTTTATACGTCTGGAGCGTATCGTTGATAATCAGGAAGCCAAAGGGATTCTCCCAGTTCTCGCCGGCCCTGTTCCGTAATTGTGCCGCCGAAAATGTCTCATTCCCACTCTTGTTCTGAACGGTGGAGAGATACACGGTCCTCACCGGGACATTGCGTCTCCTGTATTTTCTGTCCCTTTCGCGATCAAGTACATCCTCAATGAAAAATATTCTTTCTTCCGCAGCATTGCCTTTGTCCCGTTGTTCCGATTGTTTGATAATGTGTCTGAAAGGCTGCAGGGCCACCTCCTGCACCGCAATGGCCCAGTAGTTGCTGACGTGTTGATGGTCGTGAAGAGGAAACTTCATCCGCATGCCGGGCACTATCACTATGGAAATTCTGTCTTCCTTTTCACCTGGGGGGACTAAGGTGACCCGGTAGAGGTTGACGGTGTCATTGATCACAACCGGTGTACTGTTGTTGTAGCCGATACGCCTGGTCTTCTCCTTAATCTCTTCAGCATAGTTCAGGGAGGGCTCTTTGGTCACCAGGTCGCTGATTTTATAGACTGGCCGCCCCCTGTGGTCGGATACGGTGCGGTCATCAAGGAAGAAGAGGGGACTTACGTTTTTGCCGCGGGTTCCACCGGCGCGGTAATTTGATTTCCCCATCCAGAAGTATTCATCCATGCGTGAATCAAAGCTGTTATAGAACTGCATGAGCCCCATGAACTTCCTGACAATCCTCTGATGTTTCAGCGCCCGCCGGGAAAAATCGTCCCAGTCGCTCAGTGCATAGGCGGCCAGGGTCGCGTAATCTTCTTCAATTGCCGAGGTACCGTAATTACATGCAAATCCCTTTTCAAACCAGTCTTCAGAAGGGCGGCAGCCGCCATTGCCGCTGAGTATCGCGACAAGGCCTCCTTTGCCGTATCTGAAGCCTCTTTCCACCGCCATGGCGAAGGCCTCCGCGGCATAGACCTGATTGGCGTATCCATAGAGGATATGGTTGAACTCGTGGTGGAATATGGGGCCCAGATTTGATACCCCCTGTCTCCCTGCGGAGAGAAACACAATGCTTGAGCCGACCTTCGCATAGCCCCCAATTTCATGCCCCCGCGAGGTGATCCGTTCTGTCACGACGACCTTCTGTAAATATTGTTTTACGAACCCCGGGGGATACCGGTCAAAGGCACGGTCCAGATACCTGATGATGTCATCATATTGATCTCTCTTTACTGAGCTCAACCTGACCGCCATACAGCAGCAGCCGGTGGTGCGCAGTCTGTTGATTTCCGTGATGATCTTCACGCCGTGCTTATGGAAAAACTGCTCAAAATATCCGTCATCAAGGCCCTTTTCCATCCTTTCTACCATATCCGCAGGGCAGACTCTGCCGGGGTTTTTGAGCTCAAACATGGTGCCCGGCAGGTTCTTTTCGTATATACTTTGTACCGGTGCTGAAGCCAGATCCATTGCGGGGATAAGGCAGAGTACCGCAAATTGTAGTGTTATAACTTGTCTCTTGATCATGTTGCCCTCATTGAATTCTTGCGTAAGATTGAAAGGGAAAAAATCCCTAAGATGGATAAGGGTATTCACACTGTTCCGGCTTCAGTTGTATCAGTTATTCCCGTATTTACGGGATGCTCGGTTTAAAGGATAATGAAGCGTTGACATATCTTTCAGCGATCCGTTTCAACAATTTTTTTCAGGCCAGTTTTTTTATCTGAAATACCACCTCGCAATTGACGTCCTCGTCTTACAGGCGCGTGATGACGTTGCCTTTATCATAATAAATGGTTTTCCTCATTTTCTGCAAGAAGTTTACACTTTCTCGTTCATAGGTATGATGTATGCACCTTAATGCCGCATTTTCAAAAAAAAGTTGACAGGATTTGAGTATTCTTGTAAAAGGGAGACCGGTCGGTCTTATATGAAAAATACATCCACATTGAAAGAAAAAATTATTGCCGAGTCCCTTAAACTCTTTTCAGTCAAGGGTTACATGAGCACATCCACCACTGATATCATTCAGGCAGCGGGAACCTCCAAGGGCGGTTTTTACAATCACTTCAAGTCCAAGGAGCAACTGTTCAATGAAATTCTCAGCGCCGCACGAAAGATATGGCGGGAGCGGAACCTCTACGCGCTTGATGAAATCGCAAGGCCCCTGAATAAAATTCAGAAACTTCTGGAAAACTACCGTGACCGGTATCTCTCTGATTCCCGCAACTTTCCCGGGGGGTGTATATTTGTCAACCTCGCGGTCGAACTGAATGACCAGTCTCCTGAACTGGCAGAAAAGGTAAATGAAGGCTTTGTCCGCCTGCGGGCCATGATCTTGCGTTTTCTCGATGAAGAAAAAAAAGAACGCGGTATACATGCCGGAACAAATACCGAAGAATCCGCTGACCTGATAATGGCAGGGCTCCTCGGCGCCTGTGTCATGTACACATCAGACAAATCGATTGCACACCTCAATTCCACTATCGCAGCGCTTATTTCGTATCTAAAGACTATGGATATCAAACATTGAAATGACGATGAATGTATACCAGCACGAAAATACTTTTCCGGGAAAGCGCTTTTTTTATCTCAGGATGATGATCGTTTTCATGCTGAACTCATATAAGAATTGCATGCATGAAGGGGAACTTGTGGGTCTTGAAAAATAATTGGAGGTGTCGCGGTGAAAGGTAAATCATATATTGGTTTCGTGGTGAGGGAGGCTGCAGACAAAAAATTTGTATCCGGCCTTGAAGATTTAACGGTCGATAATCTCCCTCCCGGGGACGTTCTTGTACGGGTACATTATTCTTCTCTTAATTACAAGGATATGCTTTCGGCATCGGGGAACAGGGGCGTAACGAAAAATTATCCCCATACACCGGGTATAGACGCAGCAGGTATCGTGGAGCAGTGCACCACCGCTGATTTCAAGCCGGGGGACGAAGTCATCGTCACGAGCTACGATCTCGGAATGAATACCTTCGGGGGACTGGGTGAATATATTCGCGTGCCGGCCTCGTGGGTTGTTAAAAAGCCGGAGGGCCTTTCTCTCCGTGAAAGCATGATTTTCGGCACTGCCGGTTTTACCGCGGCTCTCTCCATATTACGGTTAACGGATTTCGGATTGGGTGATAACGCGGAGGTCCTTGTGACAGGCAGCACCGGCGGTGTCGGGAGCATTGCGGTGTCCATACTCTCTCACTGCGGGTATTCGGTGTCAGCCCTGAACGGGCTGAATGATGAA
Source organism: Spirochaetota bacterium (assembly GCA_029573825.1). Lineage (GTDB taxonomy): Bacteria > Spirochaetota > UBA4802 > UBA4802 > JAGODF01 > JAKQCH01. The sequence continues at coordinate 4,497 of JAKQCH010000292.1, forward strand.
AAGGAATATCTGAAAGGCATTGGCGCGAAGGAAGTGGTTGAAGTACAGGACTTTCTGGATGAAACCGGCAGGCCGTTGCTCAGGGAGAAGTGGGATGCCTCTGTCGATTCCCTCGGCGGGAACATCCTTACGTCGGCGATCCGGTCAGTTCGGGCAGACGGGGCAGTCACGTGCTGTGGAAACGCGGTGTCCCATGACATTTCATTGACCGTGTATCCTTTCATTCTGCGGGGCGTGTCCCTATTCGGCATTGATTCCCAGAACTGCCCGATGCCTCGCCGGGTCAGGGCATGGAATATGATGTCGAAGGAATGGAAATTCCCCTGGCTTGAAACCCTCGCTTCCGAAATAAACCTTAACGGTGTTGCTGATGAAATTGCGAGGATCAGAACAGGGAAAAACAGAGGCAGGATCATTGTGAACCTGCAGGGATGAAAACATATTCAAAAATACTGCATGAGACATGAGGTGTATCGCATGAATAATGATTGCCTGCTTATTGAAGATAAAGGTAGTATTGCCGTACTGACAATCAACAGGCCGGAAAAAAAGAATGCCTTTGATGAATTGATGTTTCAAAAGCTTGAAGAGGCCGCCGGGAGGCTTACAGCCCGTCTTCCCCGTGTGGTGATTATTACCGGTTCGGGAGATTCATCTTTCAGCGCCGGGTTCGACGTCAATCCTGATAACCCAATGGTGAAAAAAATAATTGATGCCGCGGCTGAAAAAGATACCGAACCGGCGAAGGAACTAATGGACACTATCCATAACGCAGTTAATAGTTTTGTAAATCTTCCGGTTCCCGTGATAGCGGCCATGAACGGCAGCGCGTACGGCGGCGGCGCAGAACTCGCCATGAGGTGTGATTTGCGGGTCATTGATCCCGATGCGGTAATTTGTTTTTCGGAAACAAAGCTCGGGCTCATGCCGGACTGGGGAGGATGTTCAGCGCTTTCGTTCCTGGCGGGTACCGCCCGCGCAGCCGAAATGGTGCTCACTGCAAGGAAGGTATCAGCTGGTGAAGCATACACAATGGGCATTGTAAACAAAATCAGCAGGAAAGGGTGCGCTCTTGAGGAAGCAATTGATATGGCAAATATAATAGCTTCCAACGGGCCCAGGGCGGTCCGGAGTTCCCTCGCTCTTATACGGGGAAGCAGAAATTTATCCTATAATGAATCACTGGAAATGGAGAAAGAGCTGGCATCTTCACTTGTTTCTTCCGGTGAATGTTTTCATGGGGTGGGGGCATTTTTAAAAAAGGAGGCGCCGGTCTTTCCTGATATTGACTGATCAGGCAGAGGGACACGGACCGTTCTTTTTTATACATTCAGCTTCATTTTTATTCTGCGAATGTATCAAGATAAAATAATTCCCTTTGGATGTTTGCACGTGCCGATGAAAAAACGGATTACTTCCCGTATCCGGAAGGTAATCCGTTATATTCTCAAACGCGTTGCCTGTTATGTGCCGCAGTTATATGCTGAAGGTATATATAGCTGAAAGCGTAATGCCATAAAATTTACTGTCGCATTTAAACCCGTCTTCATATTCAGTTTTAATATACTGGTATCTTCCGCCGAGGCTTATTGTTGTGGAAGCCGGAGCTATGTAGTAAACCAGCGAGACGCCTGTGTTGTACCCGTAATCCTTGATGTCAGAACTGTCAGTTTCTCCATTGGAATTTGAATAATCCTCTTTGCCCCACAGATACAATCCTCCGAAATTTCCCATGATGTACAGGTTCTGGTAAAGGGGAAGTACAACAGAGAGACCCGCTCCCGGCCCGAAGGCGTTGTGGTCAAACTCTGCGCTATATGAATCGCCTGTAGGAATAGATCCGGAGAGATCATACTTGAAAGCGGAATACTTGATACCAAGGTAAAATTTGATATATCGATTCATCTTTACGTTAAGCGCGGTATCGATGTCGTACCGGTCAATGTCATATTTATTGGAAATAACATCTCCCCCGAATAAAACCGCATCACTGTTGTCGGTGCCCTCCGCATTGAAATTTCCATAAAGGAATAAAAATGAAAGGCTGAATGTTTCATTAAGCTTCACCGACAATGCCGGTCCGTACATGAGGCTGGGATCGGCATCAATATCTTCGTATGTATCTTCAGGAAAATCCCACCATGCATACCATGTGTAGACACCGGCGGACATGGTTAACGCAGAAGCCTTTGATGAATGAATACCTGTCAGTAAAATTATAATTGCTGTTAATGATAGTATGATTTTTTTCATGATGATGTTTCCTCATTCTTTGGTATATCGCATGCACAGGTCTGGGAGCCTGAATCACGGGGCACAAAGTGTATCGTCGGCACCCTGTAATGAGACCATAACCACTGTTTTAAACACATATAAATATTACACTCCAATGGCAAATACTTTTTTAGCGCACCGAAAATTTCTGTTCCACGGGCTATTTCCCGTAAAGGTTTATGAGATAATGAAGGCCTGCTGTGGGTACATTTCAATCAGGATGCGAATAGGGGTATGCAATTCTGTCTTTTCTGATTTGCTTGAAACAGTTCTACCCTGCGGTGTGCACGTTATGACGTTGGACTGCCAGGGGGAATAATCTTTCGCGGGCTGCAGGGCGGATTGAAAGTGTTTAACCCTTTTGGGAACCAGGGGATAAAGGAGCTGGTGACCCGCCTGTATTCGTCGTATTCGGGATTGTCTTTGAATATCGTCTCCTCCATGAGGGAAACCCCCGTAAGCTTCAGCAGGGTATATGTAATCAGCAGCGGGCTTATTACCGTCAGCGCTCCATATTCT
>JAKQCH010000297.1 GCA_029573825.1 Spirochaetota bacterium
CCGGGCCTTCCGTCGCCGACGGTGCGGCCGTCAATTTCTGCGACGGGAATCATCTCCGCGCCGGTGCCGGTGAGAAAACATTCATCGGCGGTGTACAGGTCAAACAGAGCTATATCGCCCTCCCGAACAGGAATTCCCCCCTCTGCCGCGAGTTTTATGATAATGCCGCGGGTGATGCCGTCAAGGGCGCCGCGCGTTACAGAGGGGGTTATCACCATACCCCGTTTCACAATGAAAATGTTGTCCCCGGTGCATTCCGTCACGTACCCGTGCCGGTCAAGCATCACTGCTTCGAGGCATCCCCCGCGCTGCGCCTCCATCTTCGCCAGAATGTTGTTCAGGTAGTTCAGGGACTTCACCCTGGGATCAAGGCTGTCCACGGTGTTGCGGCGCGTTGCGGCGGTCATAACCTTTATCCCCTTTTCGTAATACTCTTCCGGGTAAAGCTGGATATCATCCACAATAATAATAACTGACGGTTTCGGACAGGTGTCCGGGCTGATCCCGAGGGCGCCTTTTCCCCGCGTCACCACAAGGCGAATATACCCGTTCCGCTTTTCACTGGCGGCAACGGTATCGAGGACTGCCTGTTTCATTTCCTCCTGCGACATGGGAATGGCGAGCATGATGACCCGCGCTCCCTCGTAGAGACGCTCCAGATGTTCCGTAAGCCTGAAGACCTTTCCGGAGTAAATCCGTATTCCCTCAAATATGCCATCTCCATACAAGAGTCCGTGATCATACACCGACACCACCGCTTCCTCTTTCGGAAGAATTCTGCCATCAACATAAATCATTATTCCGCCTCCCTGTCACTGAAGACGTCACGAAGCCTGTAATACCCCGGCCCGAAACACCTGATCAGCTGATCATCAAATCGTTCTACAATTTTCATGATGTACACATCGTGTTTGATATAATCCTCCGCGAGGAGAACAAACCCGCTGTTTACACTCCATGCTCCCTCCACATTGCCCTTCGCAAAGACAGTGCCCATGAGGGCCTCACGGGAATCCGCGACGATAGTGAGGCCGCGTCCTCCCCTCTCATTGTACAGCGTGTCTTCAATGGGGTGATAATACTCCTGACCCGGCAGGCCCCCTCCGCCGCCGAACACCACGGATGCCACAGGAATACCCTCCCCGTGTTTTTCCCCGAGGACCGCTGTCAGCGCACCCAGCTCCTCCATCCACCCTGACACCAGAATTCCCTTTTCCGCACCGCCGATAATCCGCGCGGCCTTTTCCATGAGCTGCTCACGGGAACCGATGTTCCAGATACAGGACACCTCCGGCCCCCGCTTCAGGGCGGCAAGTTCCCCCTTCAGTACATCCAGGGTCGAAGTAATTCTGCCGCGCCTTTCTTCAATAAATTCATCGGGGTCAATGGGCACATAGCGCCGTGTCCCGCCATCCTCCGAAATCAGGGCCACTCCCTTCTCAACAAGCTTCGCCAGCACCTCGTACACCTTTGACGTGGGAATGCCCGCCAGGCGCGCCGCTTCGTATGCCGTGGCAGGGCTTGTGCCCACAAGGGCCGTATAGGCCCGTGCCTCGTATTCGGAAAATCCCAGCTCCATGAGCCGTGCGATTGGATTATTAACTACCATAGTAGTTAATAATCCAATCGCCGGTGTTTCTGTCAATAAAAAATATGGAAATGGAAAAATAAAATTAACCCGCTACACAGCATGGATATCCCTCACCGGTCGCGGACAGGTGGCATGGTCAAATTTTCATAATTCCCCTTGACTTTCACTCATCATTAAATAGTATCCATTCAACAAGCAATCACATATCGGGGAATATTATGAAAGCACTCTATTTTGACAACAGCCTCGCACGTATAATCATGCTGCAGATTGCATCGAAGTTTTACCGCAATGCGGCAATGACCCGTATCTCGCCGACCCGCTACACCGATGTAGCGGAACCGGAACTGCCGAACTCAAAATGGCTCAAAGTGCAAAACATAGCATGCGGGCTTTGCGGCTCCGACATCCATTTCATGTACATGGAGTTAGACCCGAAAACATTCCCCGCAGCAATTCCCGGTATATCACGAAAATACCTTGGACATGAGCTCGTGGGTGAAGTTACGGAGCTGGGAAAAGATGTGAAAAACCTGAAAACGGGCGACAGGGTCTGTCTGCGAATTGACTGGCCCTCGTGCTATCAGATGGAACTGGACCCCATGTGTCCCCAATGCAAAAAGGGGGAATACATGCTGTGTCAAAACCTCGGCATGAAGGACCTTCCCCTCGTTGACACAGGGGGAGGATTTTCGCCGTACATGGTAATGCACCGGACACAGTCGTTTAAAGTCCCCACCGCCCTCAACAACGATGAAGCGGTGCTCATTGAGCCCCTTGCATGCGCTGTCCACGGTGTCAGGAAACAATCCCCTGAAAAGGGCGACAGGGTGCTGGTGATCGGGTGCGGCACCATCGGGCTCCTCACCATTGCAGCGGCACGGGCAATGCAGAAGGACATTGAAATCATTGCCCTGGCCCGTTATCCATTCCAGGCGGAAATGGCCAGAAAGATGGGCGCCGACAATGTCATTTCAGGAAGAGGAAATACATACGAGGAAATTGCCGGCATCACCGGTGCAAAGTATTTCGAAGGATATTTCGGCAACAGAATTCTCCTCGGGGGCTTTGATATCATCTATGACTCCGTGGGAAACGACCGGAGCATCAATGACGCCTTGAGATGGACACGAAGCAACGGAGCCGTGGTAATTCTGGGCATCAATTTCAAACCGGGGAAAATTGACTACACCCCAATCTGGAACCAGGAGCTGCGTGTTACCGGGATTAACTGCCATGCAATGGAAGGGAAGAAAACATCCTTTGACATTGCCGCTGAAATCCTTGCGAAAAAAAGTGTTCCATTCAGCAGCCTTGTAACCCACAGGTTTCCCATGAATAACTACCGGGATGCCATAAAAACATTTTTTTCAAAAGGAAAGGAGGGGGCCATCAAGATTGTGCTGGAACATGAACACTGAGTGCTTATCCGCACAGCACTCCCCATTCCCGGTCATTCAATTTTTCTTGACTTTTTTACTGCGCAATCAGCACTTATTATTATGCAAATAGCGATTACGCCATTCCCGGACAACAGATTCGCCCTTTCTGTTCCGTATAACAAAGAACTCCTTGGAGAGCTGAAGTCCATTCCGGGACACCGGTGGCACCCCGGCGAGAAGCTGTGGTCATTTCCCGACAGGCAAGAAAACCTGGACCGCATTCTCACGATGTTCTGCGGCCACGAGCACGTTACCGATATCGCTGATGGACAGAAGCTGCTTGCGGCGTTTCAGGATGAACTGAAATTAATGAAGTACAGCCGTGTAACGGTGAAGCACTACCTTGCATGCGTCAGGGAGTATCTGGCTTTTTGCGGAGAACACACGGAGGTGCATAATGGTTCCATGCGGCTCTATCTCCTGGGAAAAATTGACAGCGGCGCCTCGTCATCATCGATCAACGTATACCATAGCGCACTGCGCCTTTTCTGCCGGAAGGTCCTCAATATCGACATCACCGACCTGCCTGAACGTCCTTCAAAGGACAAGTCCCTGCCGAAAGTCCTGAGCCTTGAGGAGGTGCGCCTTGTTTTTCAACACACGGAAAACCTCAAGCACCGCACGATTCTAATGCTGATATATTCCGCGGGACTCAGGGTAAGCGAAGCCGCCACAATGAAGATGGCCGACATTGACACTGACCGCAATATCATCCATATAAAAATGGCGAAGGGAAGAAAGGACAGGATCACGCTGCTGGCCGATAGCTTCAAGACGATATTGGCTGAATATGTTGCCCAGTACAGACCAGCAACCTGGCTCTTTGAAGGGCAGATGCCCGGGAGCCACATTACCATCCGCACCATTCAGAAAGTGTTTGAAAATGCGATTACGCATGCCGGTATCCAAAAGGATGTGTCGGTTCACTCCCTGCGGCACAGCTTCGCCACGCACCTTCTGGAAAACGGGACCGATATTCGGTATATCCAGGACCTTTTGGGACACGCGAATACAAAAACAACGATGATTTATACAAATGTATCGAACCGGGCACTCAGGAATATCAAGAGCCCGTTGGATTTTTAAACACACAGGCTTCTTACACGAAATACATCGCTTTTCGTCCCTTTCCAGACGTTTACACGAAATTCGCGTATTCTCCTGGTATTAGGCGAATTTGTGAAATACTTCGTGTATGAACGAGTTATATGACATAGCAAAAAATTAAATTTTCCGCCATTCCTATAAGTTTTAAATTTTTTCTTGACATATACGATGTGTTATCGTATATTTTTTCCATGAAAGTAACAGCACTTATCCCAGATGATTTAGTTAAAGATGTTAAGCAATTTGCGGGCGGCAAAAATATTACTGAAAGCTTGATTACTGCTTTAGAAGAATGGCTTTCTCTCAAAAAGATTCAATTTTTGAATGAAGATATTATGAAAAAGCCGCTTGAGTTTTCAAAAGATTTTTCTGCAATTAAGAACAGAGAAATGAATCGAAGACGATGATTGTTCTTGATACATCTGTATGGATTGAATTCTTGAAGAATAATCCAGAATACTTTTCAAAAGTAAAATACCTGTTAGAAAATCAGCAGGTATTAGCTGTTGAATGTATATTTGGCGAATTGCTACAAGGAGCAAAGAATAAGCGAGAGATTGAAATAATATCTCTTTACTGGGAAAACCTGCCGAAAGCAAAAACAGAAAATGGATGGATACAGGCCGGGATATATTCATCAGTGAATAAACTGACCTCTCAGGGAGTGGGTTTAATTGACAGTTATATAATCACCTCAGCCAGAAATAATAATGCCCGGATATGGTCTTTTGACAAAAAGTTAAATTCACTTTTAAAGAAAGAAGAAAGATTTAATTA
>JAKQCH010000301.1 GCA_029573825.1 Spirochaetota bacterium
CAAGTATGAAAATAATGATGTTTGAAAACGGCCCGTTTATGGTCAATACGTATCTGGTTGTTGATGAAGCAAGTAACGAGGGTTTTATACTTGATCCCGGAAGCGGGCTCCATGCTCTCATGACGCAGGTACAGAAAGATGCGATAACCATACGGGCGATTGTCTGCACTCACGCACATATAGATCATATAGCAGGTGCGAAGATGGTCCAGGATTCATTTTCCGCTCCTCTTTATTTAAACAGGCTCGAAGAGGGCCTGCTGCAGTCAATTCAGACTCAGGCCAGGATGTTCGGTGTGCCTGATCCCGGCATTCCGCGTGTGGATCACTATCTCCCGGATGCTGGATTACTTGAAATCGCAAGCATGCGTTTTACACTGCTTCATACTCCCGGACATTCCCCCGGCTCGATGTCGCTTTATGCTGAAGAAGTCGTGTTTTCCGGAGACGCCCTGTTTAATATGTCAATTGGAAGGACCGATCTCCCCGGGGGAGACTATCAATTATTAATTTCTGCCATACAGGACAAGCTCTTCACCCTTCCCGATGACACCACTGTTCTGTGCGGTCATGGTCCCGAAACCAGGATCGGGTTTGAGAAACGGATGAACCCGTTCTTTTAATTCTGTCACCAAACATTCCTTGAATAATACCTTTTCAACAATAGTCTTTCGATATAATTATCTGCGGCCAGAGGTTCGTACAGAAATAGTTATTGAAAAATAAATGGGCTGGTGCTAGTTTATATTAAACAGATTCCAATCGGCTTTATTCTCGTTATTCAAATGCATTTATTTTTATTTTATTCTGATATGCGGTAAGGTATGTGATGAAATTGAAAGATACCATTGTGAAAACTTACTCCGATTATGTATCTCCCGGTAAGGTGGATGTATATACAAAATTCAACATTGTTCTTGTCCCGGGCAAACGGAACGGTTGTTATCTCTACGATATAGAGGGAAAAAGGTATTTCAACTGTCATAGCAACGGTGGCGTCTTCAACCTCGGCCATCGGAATAGCAGGATCATTCGAGCCGTTACAGAAGCTATGAAATCGTATGATATCGGTAATCACCATCTCATTAGCAGGCCAAAGGCAGAACTGGCGAAGGTCCTTTCAGAGACACTTCCAAAAGGTCTCAATCAGGTAGTATACGGTGTGGGTGGCGGAGAAGCAATCGATCTGGCGATAAAGCTTTCCCGGGGCGTGACCGGAAGGACTGAAATTATTTCCGCCCGGGGTGGATACCATGGGCACTCGGGACTTGCGCTTGCCACCGGAGATAACAAATTCAGCGAGCACTTTGGCCCCACGATGCCCGGTTTCACCCAGGTCGACTTCAATGATATACACGGCCTGGACAGGGCGGTATCGGAAAAAACAGCGGCTGTCATTTTTGAAACAATCCCTGCGACCATGGGGATTGTTGTCCCGGATAAGGATTATTTTAAAGCAGTGAAGAACATCTGCGAATCGCGGGGTGCACTCCTTATACTTGACGAGGTACAGACCGGCTTTGG
>JAKQCH010000318.1 GCA_029573825.1 Spirochaetota bacterium
AAAGTCCCCATGCGGGGATTGTATATTCCGAATAAAAAGAGCAGGGACAGCAGTTATATAAAAACACTTCTCGATAGCGGAACACCTGAGGGCGTCAATATGCTGGTGATGGATGTTCATTCCTATGGAAGCATTGTCCCCCGGATCAATCCGAAGGTTGTGGAATATTGTAAAAGCAGAAATGTATACTGTGTTGCGAGAGTGGTGTGTTTTCAGGACGGTCTTGACAGAATGCCTGTTCCACCTCACCAGCTGAACCGTCTTAAGGTCCTTGTGGAGAAATCGGTTGATGCCGGGTTTGACGAGGTACAGCTTGATTACATCCGATTCAAGGACGGAGGATATCCCTATTCGCTTACAATGAAGTACAAATTTATTGAAGAACTCCTCGCTGTTTTTAAAAAAATAACAGATAAAAGCGGCAAAAAATTGTCAGCAGATGTGTTCGGACGGATCGTATATAACCGGAACGATTATGTGGGGCAGAAGCTTGAAGTTTTTGCAAAGTATATGGATGTTATCTATCCCATGCTCTATCCAAGCCATTTCACCGGTGATAATAAACGAATGGCAAATCCGGGAGAAACAATGAAGGAAGGGACCATGAAAGGTCTGGAACGCCTGAAGGATACCGGTGTTACGGTCGTGCCGTATATACAGGCCTTCGATTACCAGATAGGAAGGGCCGGTGTTTCCCTTCCGCGGTATATTGAACTGCAGGTCCGTGCCGTTGAAAGTACGGATGCCCGGGGATGGGTTGCGTGGAATGCCTACGGGGATTACCGGGCGGTAATGAAGGCGTTGCAGGATATTAACGGAAAGACTGCAAGCGCAGTGAATACCTCTCAACTGCAATGAAATGATTGATGTTATTCAACAGCACCTTGTGCCGGATAACACGGCACCTGACCGTCTTTCGGATTATGTGCATAGAAATATTGACCTGTTTCCTTCGAAAAAAAGTGCCCGGAAAGCCATCGAGAAAGGGCTGGTACTTGTCGACGGAGTGTCCCGGGGCACGGGATATTTTATTACGCCGGGAGCCATGATCGAGATAGCAAGTGGCGGAGTCTCAACTGCTGCCATATACGAAAGACCGCTCCGTGTCCTTTACGAAGATGATAGTATTGCGGTGGTATTCAAGCCACCGGGTCTGCGTACGAACGGGAATCAGTTTCAAACGCTGGAACATGCGCTGCCGTATAACCTGTATCGGTCCGGATCCATTGATGTGCTGCCGGCGCCTCTCCCGGTCCACCGCCTTGATACACCGACCAGCGGTCTGATTATTGCGGCAAAACGGTCTTCGGCGTCTGTTTCACTTGGGCGGCAGTTCCAAAACCGTGAAGTCTTGAAGCGTTATCGGGCAGTTGTCGCCGGACGTGTTGAGGGAGGGGGCTGTATCGATGCTGCCCTGGAAGGCCGTGATGCGGTAACACAATTCAGTGCGGTAAGGCGGATGCATTCACTTCGCAGCGGATGGCTGACATTGCTTGATCTATGGCCTGCCACCGGGAGAGAACACCAGCTGAGAAGGCACCTGTCGGGAATTGGCCACCCGGTACTGGGGGATCCGCTTTACGGCGAAGAGGGACATGTGCTGAAAAGCAAGGGGCTTTTCCTCAGTGCCGTGGAGATATCATTCCGCCACCCTGAAAAAAAATGGATTCTTAATGTACGAGTAAATGACCCTAGATCGGAAGAGCGTCGTGTAGGGAAAGAGTGTATAG
>JAKQCH010000588.1 GCA_029573825.1 Spirochaetota bacterium
GGCGGCGCGAAGCGAGGTGAGGTTACCTCTTCAAATGAATATATGTCGTTGTGGAGCTTGCGATAAGCTTGCCCTCAGCGTTATAGGCGTCCGCAACCATGTGAACTTTTGTTTTCCCCTGCGACTTCACTTCCGCCCGGATAGTGAGCTCCTCTCCGGGAAAGATCGGGCGGTGATAGCTTGTGTTCAGATCAATCGTGGTTGTCGCGGTTGTCTGGGTCAACAGGTGACAGAGGGGGCCGAACACATTATCGAAGGCGCCGGAAATAAATCCCCCCTGCATTGTTCCCGCGGGATTGAGATACTCCTCACGGACGGGAAATGACACCGTGAGACTCTTCCCCGGTTCATACTCACGGACACGGCCATCCATGAACTGGAAACAGTTCGGCGAGCCGCCGAGGAGTTTTCCCAGTTCCAGCGTATCCGTAATCTTTTCTTTTACTGCCCCTGACTGCGTCATGAATATACCTCGCTGTATAAATAAAAAATAATATCACCAGGCCCCGTGAAGAGCAGGCAACACCCTCTGCCGGCCGTAGTCCGCAGCGCTTCCTGTATGGCGTGCGCAACCCGTTTCCTGTCATTTCATACGATACCGATGATCTCCTGTCCCGCGATGCCCCGGAGACACAGGGAGAAACAGTACAATACACGGTAAAATGTATCACATTTATGCTGTTTTCCTGCAAGAATAAAAAGATATCTTTTTTCAGGCAATATTATTTTACAATTATTATAATTTCCTAAAATTCTTACCTGAAAATATTTTTTAGCTTTTACCGTTAGTCAACTTTATTACCGGCGGTATTTTTTTTACTATTAGTTCTTGACATATTTCAAACCAGTGGTATTTTTGCTACTAACAGTAAAGGAAATTACCAATCGTTAAACCAGATGGCGGTAATGCTGAATCATAAGAAAGTAATCGAGAACCGGAAAAAGCGGGAGAAAGACAGAAGGATTCAGGGAATACTGCGAGCCGCGAAAAAGATATTTTTCGCGAAAGGCTACAGCAAGGCAACGATGGATGAGATCGCACTGGAAGCCGAGATCAGCAAGCCCACAATTTATCAGTACTTTGACACGAAAGATGATCTGTTTTTTTCCCTGCTGATCCCCGTAATTGAGGACATCGGCCATCAGGTCAACGAAATCAATGAGGGTCTCGGAGCCAGTGAGTATACATCAGGGGCAGACGTAATTCGCGACCTCTTTAAGGTATATTACAACTGCTTTGAGCAGGACACCGATACCTTCATGTTCTTTACAATTTTTCAGCAGATCGGAATGGTGTACGAACTCAATGACGCCACCCGTGAGAGCTTCATTCAAAAAGGAAAATACTGTTTTGATCAGGGCCGGGAAATCGCGCGGCGCGCCAGGGACCAGGGTCTTTTCAGGGAAGTTGATGAATACTATATCAGCGATTTTGTCTGGGGAGCGTTCTGGGGCATTGTGCAGCTGCAGCAGATGAAACCGCATGCAGGCGATGTGAATCCGAACCTCAAACCGACCCTGGAACTGGTTGAAAATACAATAATAGGATATCTTGTAATCAAGTAAAGGTTGTACCTGTTCGGATACACATTAGAGAGAAGTTTTCTTCCGGCATTTCACATCTGAGGAGAAGTACCATGTATTGAAATGCCGGTTTGTAATAAATTGCTTTTTTTCATACTCTTTCATATAACAAACCTGACGGCTCTCCGCCCCCCAATTGGAGAGCCGCTTTTTTTTCCCTGCCGCACAACACCTGCCCATTACAGTAAACGGAACTCACTCCCGTGATGTGTTAATTTTTCGGGGAAGATATTCAGGCTTGATATTGCTCATGGAGTTAAACAGCGACTGTTTCGCGTCCTTGTTTTTTGCGGTAAACTCCGCTATCAGTTTCCCCGCCTCACGGCGCCCGGTGCTGCCGCTGTAGGGACACTCTTTTTTCTGTTCACGGAAACCCCGTATGCGGACATATTCAAGGATTTCATCCTTTGTGAGGAGACACAGGGGGCGGATTATATCGAACTCCCCGCCGAACATGGACAGCTTCGGAGGCATGGTGCTGATGGACCCCTGGTATGCCATGTTCATAAAAAGTGTCTCTACTATATCATCCAGATGATGCCCGAAGACAAGTTTGCTGCACCGGAGCTCCTTCATCATATCAAACAGCACCCTGCGCCGGCGCCATGAACAGAGAAAGCATATTTCACCGGCGTCTTTTCCTGCAGTGTCGATATCGACCCCCCTGAAAAAAAACTCCGCATCCATCCGGCGGCTGAATGTTTCCAGATCTTCCCTGTCCGCTTCATAGGGCACAGACTGCACATCGACATGTACCGCGAACAGCTCGTAGGATATGGGGAGATGCTTCCGCCTGAGGGCAATTGTCTCAAGGAGCACCTGGGAATCACGCCCCCCGGACATGGCGACAAGGCACCGGTCCCCTTCACCGATGAGGCCGTATTCGTTTACTGCACGGCCGACTTTTTTGATAATTTTCTGAATATATTCTGCTTCGTTTCGCGCGGTCATACATCACGGTCCGTTATAAGTATCGCGCTGTTGTTCCTTCTTCCCGAAAGGTACAGCAGCGGTATAAGGATCAGGGAAATAATGACCCCAAGGGCCACGGTCAAACCTCCGTTCCCCACGGCACCCGTCTCAAGATATGCCCTGGAGGGATTGGTGCGGTCGTAAAAAATCTGCACCGGTGCTTCGGGTCGATACCGCTCTGTGATCCGTTCAGCTTCCATTTTTGAAGTAAAATGGACCGGTGTCATCGTAATACTGTGTGAGGAATATTCTGTTCCGTTCACGCGGTATGAGTAGGTGATCTCCGGGACAAAGACCTTCATCTCCTGTGAACCGTCCCCTTCACGCAGCACTGAAGTGATTATTTTCCCCTTCCCCCGGACGAGGTTTTCCGTCGCTTCGTTTTCAAGTACGCCGATGTACCACCCGCACACCATAACCAGCGGACCGATACAATATGCCGCAACGCGCCAGATTCCTTTCACTGTGTTTCCTCTTTCTCCGTTATCAGAAATGCTTTAATAAAGCAAATAAAAAAGGGGGTGTCCCGCAATCGGACACCCCTCCGTAAAATTATTCCATTTTTAAGCCTGTTCTGCAGCCGATTCTTATCGCGTTATTCAATCAGTTTCATATCAGTATATCATTTCAACTGCAGACAGCATAAGGCTTTCAATAATTCATAATTTCAAAAGTTCTTTTTCTTAACACTCCGCATCTTTACAGCTCTGTGTAAAAACGATGAAATATGCGAGTCCGACGAAAATTGCCCCACCCACGATATTTCCAAGTGTTACCGGTATCAGATTGTTCACAAAAAACCCGTTCCATGTTAACGCATCAGCTTTTGGTCCCATTGCGGCAACAACATTTGCAAGGGATGCATCGCCCTTAAGGAAAATTCCGTAAGGAATAAAATACATGTTTGCGATACAGTGCTCGAAACCTGAAGCAACGAAAGCCATGATCGGAAAGAAAATACCGAGGATCTTTCCTCCCACATCCTTTGCTGCGATTGCGAGCCATACAGCAAGACATACGAGCCAGTTACATCCGATCCCTCTGAAAAATGCTTCACCCCATCCGAGGTTCACTTTATCCGCTGCGATATTGAGCGCAACAGTCGCATTTGCGTCAGCACCGGTGTGCCAGAGGTTGCTCTGATACATAATGTATACGAGCAGCATTGATCCGGCAAAGTTTGCGAGGTACACGAAAAACCAGTTAACGAGGAGCTCTTTAATAGTAACTTTTCCGCTGACCATACCAACGATCATAAGATTGTTACCGGTAAAAAGTTCCGCTCCACCGATAACGACTAACATGAGGCCAACGCTAAACACTGCACCACCCATAAATTTGGCGAGACCGATTCCAACCTTTCCAGCTGTGCCGGTAAGAATCATTGTACAGAGTTCAGCACCAAATCCGATGTACGCACCGGCAAAAATACCGAGAACGATCATCTGTAGAATGGGTAATTTTCCCTTCGTTTTACCCATTTTGGTAACAGCTTCTGCTACCTGTGCTGGTGTATTAAACGCCATAGTACAACCCCCTAAAAAATCTTATTATATTATTATCCGGGGCGGTTGAAAAAATTCCAGCCGCCCCGGATTTTTAACGTGTTTACTTAATGGCCTGCCCCTGAATAATATCTCTTCAAAGACCTGTCACATTCAGGACATGAATACCCCGGATCACAGTGCCTGATGAATTCATCCTTAAAGTATTTAAGCATGGTCCGAATAGGCAGTATCGGAGACTGTCCCAGAGCGCAGAGTGAAGCCTTCTGCATCAGTGTAGCTTTTTTAATCAGAACATCAAGGTCCTCTTTTTTCGCGGTACGGTTCGCAAACTTTTTGAGGATATGATGCAGCTGTGATGTACCCACACGGCACGGCACGCATTGACCGCATGATTCATGTTCGAAAAAGCTCATTATCTGAAGAAGATAATCTACTGCGCAGGTATCTTCATCTGCGACAAGCACCACACCGGAACCAAGCGTAACACCGGCTTTTGTCGTCTGGTCGATGTCCAGGGGAAGATCCATGAGGTCTTCGCCAAGAATACCGCCGGCAGATCCTCCGACGTGGGCGAACTTGAACTTCTTGCCACCCTTCATGCCCCCGCCGAAATCATTAATGATTTCCCTGAGGGTCGTGCCCATCGGCATCTCGATGAGGCCGGTGTTTTTCATTTTACCGGAAAGACAATACAGTTTCGTTCCGGAACAGTTTGTGGGACCGATTTCCTTGTACCAGTCCGCGCCGCGCTCCATAATCATCGGCACCGAGGCGAAGGTCTCCACATTGTTGACGTTGGATGGAAGGTTCTTGAATCCGGCACCGCCCGGGAATGGAGGTTTGAACCGGGGATATCCCCGCTCCCCTTCCATTGAATTGATGAGCGATGTCTCTTCACCGCAGACGTATGCGCCGCCGCCTTCCTTGATGAAAAGATCAAAATCGAACCCTGAACCTAAAATATTCCTGCCCAGCATACCTTTTGCTCTGGCCTGATCAATCGCGTTCTGCAGGAGCTCTATTGACTTTCTGAACTCACCGCGAACATAGATATATCCGATTGACGCATCTATTGCATATCCGCAGATTGCCATCCCCTCAATAACGGCATGAGGATTTCCTTCCATGAGTATCCGGTCCTTAAATGTTCCCGGCTCACCTTCATCTGCGTTACAGATAACATATTTCTGCATATCGCCCTTCGTAACAAAGGACCACTTCATGCCGGCCGGGAACCCCGCTCCGCCGCGTCCCCGTAACCCGGAGTCCTTCACCACGGTGATAACGTCCTCAGGCTTGCATTCCTTCAGTGTTTTCTTCAGGCCCGCATATCCTCCGTTCTGTACGTAACTGTCAATGCTTTCAGCCTTGACCGTACCGATTGCGGCGAGAAGACGTTTGGTCTGTTTCCCGTTGTCGATAATGCAGGCATCCGCATAGGTTTCAGGACCGCAGTCAGACTTAAACGAGGGCTCCTTTTTCCTGTATGCATCGAAGATTTTTTTCAGACTTTCCCGGTTAAGATTGCCGTGGATGTCATAGTTGATCATCATAGCCGGAGCAACTGAACTGACGCCAAGACACTCACATGCTTCAAGATGAAAAACACCGTCCGCAGTGGTTTCACCGGGTTTGATCCCGAGATATTCTTCAATGAAATCAAATACATCACGGGCCCCCATAATATGGTCGGGACCGGATTTTGAAACCCGGATGAGAAACTTTGCCCGGGGATGCTTCTTAAACATCGTATAAAAATCAACGAATCCGGAAACAGTGCTTTCAGGGATATTCATTACCGCCGCAAGCGTCTGCAGGGTATCTTTATCGACCTGATTTTTACCTGACTTTGTTTCCAGTTCCCGCATGATAAGCATGAGGTTTTCACTGTCATTGCCCCATTTATCAACAACATTCTGAATATCATTTACAAGTATCATAGTTAGCCCCCTTACACCGCAATCTTCTCAACTTTACAGGCACAGACCTTGAACTCCGGGATTTTACATCCTGGGTCAAGGGCGTCAATAGTAAGCTTATTGGCGCATGCCTCGTAAAAGTGGAAGGGGATAAAAACAACGTTATCTTTGGGACGGCGGGAAACTTTAACCTTAATCCGTATACTTCCCCGCCGTGTTGAGACTGCAACCAGCTCCCCATCGACAACATTGAGATTTTGTGCGTCGTTCGGGTTCACTTCAATATAACCTTCAGGAACGATGGCATCGAGGATTCTCGAATTCCGGCTCATTGTTCCCGTATGAAAATGCTCAAGCAACCTGCCCGTGGTAAGGATGATCGGATACTCCGGATCAACCTCCTCCGCCGGCGCGGTGTATTCTATCCCGCTTAAAAGGCCAAGGCCCCGTGAGAACTTGTCCTTGTGGAGATACTGTGTCCCCGGATGCTCCTCTGTGGGGCACGGCCACTGGATCAGCTCCTTCTCCATACGCTCGTAGGTGATACCCGCGTACGAAGGAGTGACCTGCCTGATTTCCTCAAAAATATCTTCAGCTTTTTCATACTTCCACGGGTGTCCCATTCTGTTGGCAAGCTGCATAATGATCCACCAGTCTTCACGGTTGTCGCCTACCGGCGCCACCACGCGGTTCATCTTCTGCACACGCCGTTCGGTGTTGGATACGCACCCTTCCTTCTCAAGGAAAGAAAATCCCGGAAGCACCACATCGGCATACTTCGCTGTCTCAGTAAGTACGATGTCCTGTACCACAAGGAAATCCAGCGCTTCAAGGGCCTCGATCACGTGATGCTGATTCGGGTCCGACATCACAGGATTTTCACCGAATACATAGAGTGCCTTCACGTCCCCGGCTATTGCCGCGTTCAGAGACTCAACAATGGTGAAGCCCGGCTTCAGGGACAATCCCGTCGCATTCCATGCCTTTTCGAACTTTTCCTTCATCGCTTCATCCGGAACCTTCTGATAGGCAGGATATACCGCGTTAAGAGCGCCCATGTCGCATGCGCCCTGAACATTGTTCTGTCCGCGCAGCGGATTCACACCGCCCCCTGCAACTCCGAGATTGCCGAGAATCATCTGAAGGTTCGCACAGGACTTAACGCCGTTAACGCCTGACCTGAACTGGGTAATCCCCATGCAGTAATACAGCGCCATGGGGCTTGTCTTTGCCAGAAGGTGCGCCGCTTCAACAATTTTCTCCGGATCATCAAGACCGCAGATTTCCGCGACATACTCAGGAGTATATTTCTTCACTGTTGCGGCAAGTTCGTCAAAACCCTCACACCGGGTTTTAATATACTCTTTTGCTTCAAGTCCATCTCTGAGTATAACATGCATGAAGCCGTTGAGAATGGCGATATTGGTCCCCGGTTTGATCTGCAGATACACGTCTGCGTATTTTGCCAATTCAATTTCACGGGGATCAACAACAACAAGCTTTTTCCCCTTTCGAATAACTTCATTTTTAATCATTGAGCCGATTACAGGGTGGTTCTCTGTGGTGTTCGACCCGATAATAAGAAACGCTTCAGAAACCGGAATTTCACGAATCGAGTTTGTCATTGCTCCGGAACCGAGTGTTGCCGCCAGACCGGCGACAGTTGAGCTGTGTCATAATCGTGCACAGTGGTCGACATTGTTGGTGCCGATCACCGCCCGCATGAATTTCTGAAGCAGATAATTTTCTTCATTGGTACATTTCGCTGACGAGAAGGACATAATTGAATCCGGCCCGTTTTTTTCCTTGTATCCGGAAAATTTCGAGACAACCAGATCAAGGGCCTCATCCCAGGAAGCTTCTTCCAGATTGCCGTTTTTCCTGATAAGGGGTTTTTTCAGACGTTTATCGCTCTGAACAAAATCAAAGCCGAATCGTCCTTTCACACACAAATGACCATTATTAGGACCGTCATCACAACCAAGAGCCTTCACCAGCTGTCCTTCCCTGTTCGTATAAAAATCGATCTTACAGCCGACACCGCAGTAAATACAGATACTTGATGACTTCGTAAGTTCCCATGCCTGCCCTTTTCCGAGAACCTGCTGAAATGAAAGGGCCCCTGTGGGACACATCTGCACGCACGTTCCGCACGCCACGCACGATGAATCACCAATTTTCTCACTGATGTCAGAAGTAAGGTGAGCATGACTTCCTCTTCCCGCGAAACTCCAGACGTTTTTCACCTGTATCTCCGCACAGGCCTTCACGCACCTGCCGCACAGGATACATCTGTTTTCATTCCGTTTCAAGCCATAGCTGGAATCATAATCAATCTCCCGTGTGTTCTTCGGAAAATCTGATCCCGACGGCTCGATACCATACCGATAGCAAAGGCTCTGGAGTTCACAGTCTCCATTCGCATCACAATACAAACAGTTATGATCGCCTTCCGCTAAAAGCAGCTCAAGAATACCTTTCCTGATTTCAACAATTTCTTCATCTTCAGTCTCAACCTTCATGCCCTCTGTGACTGGCTCAGTACAGGATGTCTTAATCATCCTGTCGTTAATCTTCACCACACAGATCCTGCACGCACCGGTTTTACTGATTTTCTGGTGATAGCACAATGTGGGAATAAAAATGCCATTCCCCCGGGCAGCCTCAAGAATCGTCTGCCCCTTCTGTGCGGTAACTTCTTCACCATTAATTGTTAGTGTAATGTTACCGTTACCCAT
The DNA here is from genome assembly GCA_029573825.1 of Spirochaetota bacterium. GTDB lineage: Bacteria > Spirochaetota > UBA4802 > UBA4802 > JAGODF01 > JAKQCH01. The sequence continues at coordinate 8,722 of JAKQCH010000588.1, forward strand.
ACTAGTCTCCTGCCAGAGTAATTATGATCACAATAATCTTTACTTATGTAATCACCTTTTTGTTACAAACCAATAATGTCAATAAAAATGTATAAAGCAAAAAAAAAACATGGCAGCTATATATTATTTACTACACAGTACTTCATCTGTTGTCATTCTACCAACCGCATCTGCCCGCTTCTATAAAATTTCCATTTCCCACCAGATACACATTACAATTCGTTGTATTTCCTCCACTTTATTTGCAAAATGAACATATAAATATTTATTATGATTTATTATAAATCTTTTTTAAATATTTTACGGCTGCTATATTTTAATTTTATCTATTATTTTTATATTTAAATTCATTTTATAGATACATATAAAAATGTATATTTCCCAATTTAATATTTTTACAAATTATCTTTATTTATTACCATTTTACTTCATTTTTCTCAACAATTTTTTACATAAAATATAATTATTTACTTTATATTTAACTACTATTTATATAATTTTAATTATTTTTTATTCTCCACACAACAATGTGTAATTTTTTTAATAATTTATTTGACAAATCCTGTCAATTCATCTTCTTTGTAATCAAGACAGATGCTGATATTTCGACCTTATTGGCCTACCGTTTGTAAGCTATGGCCCTTGAGGCGCCAGGGAAGTATGGGAAACGATACTTCCTCCCGGATTTGGAAAGAAATAAATAATGCGGCAACGGGGACACTCTTCCGGGAGTTTGCTGCTGCGTCTGCCGATATTTGAAATCCCCGGAATATGCGCTGTGAAGAAAATATCCTGTGATTAATAATTCACCTTATCGCCGGAGTTTTTATAATATTATTTTCACCTCAACACTCTTCTCGCCTGTTCACGCAAATTATATCAGCAGGAAGCACTCATCAGTCCCGGCTTTCAACGGATTGTTTCCGCATGCCCGCGTTTGTCCATGTAAGCAGAGAAGAAAATTGGGACTGGTAAGATTATTTTTCTTTCCCGGCTTCATCAAGGCAACTGTTGGAATTATCAACACCGCTTCCGGGGGGCCGGTATCGCCGCACTGCTATTTGCTTCGGTGTCACGGCGGAAGAGGATTAATACCTGAACATCACGTCCCTGTTGCAGTATGAATAGTTATAAATGATACAACCGGGACTTCACAATAAAGATTTTTCACTAATTTAATGCACAAGAAGAGGTACTATGGGCACTAACATGGAATCAACAGTCAAACATGTCATCAAGGAGTATCAGCATGACAAGACCAGGCTTCTGGATATAATTCGCGATGTACAGTCCAGGCTTGGCCATGTTTCGGACGAGTCAGTCATTGAGATTGCTTCAGAACTTAATGTATCGCAGGTCGATGTTGAGGGAGTAGTTACATTCTATCACTTCTTCTCAAAAACTCCTGTGGGGAAATATGCGGTTTATTTAAACAATAATCCCACCGCGTATCTCATGGGAAGGGCCGCTGTGGCAAAAGCCTTCGAGGATGAAATCGGCGTTTCCTTTGGAGAAACCACATCAAACGGCCAGATTGGTCTTTTTAATACTTCCTGCATCGGCATGAACGACCAGGAACCGGCAGCTATCATCAATAATGTCGTCTTTACAAATCTTACACCAGAGAAAGTAAAAACCATTGTCAACGACATGAACAACAACGTGAGTGTACAGGACATGGTAAAAGAGTTGGGCGATGGGAACAATCAGCATGACCTCATGAAGGCGATGGTAAAGAACAATATCCAGCGAAAAGGTCCTGTATATTTTACCGATCAGGAAGTGGGTATTGGCCTTAAAAGAGCCCTCTCCATGAAACCGGAAGAGGTAATCGAAGAAATCAAAAAATCCAACCTTCGCGGCCGCGGCGGTGCGGGTTTTCCAACCGGCATGAAATGGGAGTTTTGCCGTCAGGCAGAGGGCGACAAAAAGTTTATGATCTGCAATGCCGACGAGGGCGAGCCGGGAACGTTCAAGGACCGTGTACTCCTCACAGAAAAGCCGGAAATGCTTTTTGAAGGTATGGCAATCGGCGGTTATGCGGTTGGCGCTGGAAACGGCGTACTGTACCTTAGAGCTGAATACATGTATATGAAAAGCTATCTTGAGAATGTTCTCAAGACCCTTCGCGGGAAAAACATTCTTGGAAAAAATGCCGGAGGTAAAGACGGATTCAATTTCGACATAAAAATACAGATGGGTGCCGGCGCCTATGTGTGCGGCGAAGAATCCGCCCTGATCGAATCAGCGGAAGGCAAACGCGGGGAACCGCGCAACAGGCCTCCATTCCCTGTTCAGAATGGCTTTATGAATCTGCCAACATCTGTCAACAATGTTGAAACATACTGTTCTGCCCCGCGCATCATCGTTGAGGGCGGCGAATGGTTTAAAAAAATGGGGACTGCGCAGTCATCCGGCACAAAGGTGCTCAGCGTTTCAGGAGATTGCAAAAAACCGGGGATATATGAAGTTGAATTCGGCACAACGATTCAGACCCTTCTGGAAATGGTGGAAGGACGCACCGCAAAAGCTGTGCAGGTCGGCGGACCTTCGGGGAAATGCATAGGCAAGAAAGATTTCGGTAAACGGATATGCTACGATGAGCTGGCAACCGGCGGATCAATGATGATCTTCGGTCCCGATAGAGATATTCTGGATATTGTTCATAATTTTATGGAGTTCTTTGTTGAGGAATCATGCGGATGGTGTGTACCGTGCAGAGCAGGAAATGTACTGCTCCTCAACAAGCTTGAAACTATAATAGCCGGAAATGGAACAGAGAAAGACCTCGCGGAACTCGAATCATGGTGTAAGATCGTGAAATCCATGAGCCGGTGCGGCCTCGGGCAGACATCTCCAAACCCGATTGAAAGCACCCTGCAGAATTTCAGGGAAATTTACGAATCAAAAGTTCAGAAAGACAGCAATTACGTACACGCATTCGATCTCGCAGAAGCGGTCAAGGCATCCTGCAAAGCCGCTGGCAGAATACCAAATCTCGGAGCACATTAAAAAATGGTAAGGAGCAAGCAATGAGCGATATTAAATTCACTATAGACGGAAAAGAATGTTCAGCAAAAAGCGGCCAGACAATTGTTGAAGCCGCGAAGGACAACGGGGTTTACATCCCTACTCTCTGCCATTTTGACGGCCTCAAACCTGCAGGAACCTGCCGTATATGTACCGTTAAAGTAGGGGGCCGAAACATGGCAGCCTGCACAACTCCGGTAACAAGCGGCATGGTAGTTGAAAACAAAACTCCTGAACTTGAGGACTTCAGAAAGGCAATCATTGAAATGCTTTTTGTAGAAGGGAACCACATGTGCCCCACCTGTGAAAAAAGCGGTAACTGCGAACTGCAGGCTCTCGGATATCGATACCAGATGATGGTTCCGCGTTTTCCATTTCTCTTTCCCAAAAGAGCTGTTGATGCGTCATCTCCGAAACTATACATCGACAAAAACAGATGCGTTCAGTGTCTGCGATGCGTCCGCGGCATAACATCCGCCGACGGCAGAAAAGTTTTCGGCCTTGTGATGCGCGGCGGCCATGCGCAAATCAGTATGGATAACGAACTGGCGGCGCAACTTTCCGACGCTGAAGCCCTTAAGGCCATGGAGCTCTGCCCGGTCGGCGCGATTCTGAGAAAAGAAGTAGGTTACGCAGTCCCTATCGGCAAGAGGAAATACGACAAAGCTCCTATTGGTAGTGAAATTGAAAAATAGTCTTTTATCGTTTTTATACAATTCAAATTCGGCAGTAATGTGAACAGAAATGGAGGAATACAATGAGTAAACCAGTAGTCGCAACTGCATCACTTGCAGGTTGTTTCGGATGCCACATGTCGCTTCTTGACATTGACGATAGAATTCTGCAGCTGATTGAACTCGTTGAGTTTAACAAATCACCTATAGATGACATAAAGACGTTCACAAAACAGTGCGATATCGGCCTCATCGAAGGCGGATGCTGCAACAGCGAGAACGTCGAAAATCTTCTCAATTTCCGTAAAAACTGCAAGATACTCATCTCTGTTGGAGAATGCGCGATAATGGGCGGACTCCCCGCGATGAGGAACGACATCCCTGTTGAAGAATGCCTCAGGGAAGCATATATCAACTGCCCCACTGTTGACGACAATATCATCCCGAACGATGATGAGCTTCCTATGATTCTGGACAAGGTTTACCCTTGCCATCATGTCGTCAAGATCGACTATTATCTTCCGGGCTGCCCTCCGCGGGCAGACCTGATATGGGAAGCGCTTGTAGCATTGCTCGAAGGCAGGGAATTGAATCTGCCTTATGAAGTAGTTAAGTTTGACTAATTCTGGAGGAAAAAATGGGACGAAAAATTACCATAGAACCGGTAACCCGTGTTGAAGGACATGGAAAAGTAACAATACAGCTTGATCCACAGAACAATGTAACAGAATCGCGGCTTCACATTGTTGAGTTCCGCGGATTTGAAAGATTCGTACAGGGGCGCCCCTACTGGGAAGCTCCCGTTCTTGTCCAGAGGCTTTGCGGGATTTGTCCTGTAAGCCACCACCTTGCAGCAGCAAAGGCGCTCGATGTCATTGTAGGTGCGGGGACGGAGAGCCTTACCCCTACCGGTGAAAAGATGAGAAGGCTCATGCATTTTGGTCAGATGTTTCAGTCACACGCCCTTCACTTCTTTCACCTTGTGTCGCCGGACCTTCTCTTCGGCGTTGACGGCGATCCGGCAATCAGAAACGTTATCGGCGTTGCCCTGATGCACAAGGAACTTGCCGTTCAGGGCGTTATGATGAGAAAGTTCGGCCAGGAAATAATCCGTGCCACTGCCGGAAAGAAAATTCACGGGACCGGCGCGATTCCCGGCGGCATCAACAAGAACCTTTCGATTGAAGAACGTGATGAATTCCTCAAGGGCGCGGACCCACTCAACATCGACAAAATGATCGAGTGGTCACAGGGGGCACTTGACTTCTTTAAGGATTATCACGCGAAAAACACGGAGTGGATTGACGAATTCGCGACATTCCCGTCAAGCCATATGAGTCTTGTCCGCAAGGACGGCGCCCTTGACCTGTATCACGGCGTGCTCCGCGCAGTGGATAATGACGGAAAGAAAATACTCGATGATGTGGATTACCAGGACTATCTCCAGTATGTCGGCGAAGAAGTCAGGTCATGGAGCTACATGAAATTCCCATACCTCAAATCTATCGGCAAAAAAGACGGCTGGTACCGTGTTGGCCCCCTTGCACGTCTTAACGTGTGCGACTTCATTCCAACACCACTTGCACAGAAGGAATTTGAGATATTCAAGGCGTACACAAAGGGCAAGCCAAACGGCATGTCAATGCACATGCACTGGGCACGTCTCATAGAGCTTCTTCATTCCGCTGAAGTAATGAAGGAACTCCTTAATGATCCGGACCTCCAGAAAGACGATCTGGTAACAAAAGGAACCAAATGCAAGGAAGGCGTCGGCCTCATTGAGGCACCACGCGGGACACTGTTCCACCACTACAGGATTAACGATGACGACCAGATTGAAATGGCAAACCTCATCGTTTCCACGACACACAACAACGAGCCGATGAACAGGGCTGTCAACTGGGTCGCCAATAATGTAATAAGCGGACAGGCGGAAGTTACTGAAGGCATGATGAACCAGGTCGAAGTCGCGATTCGCGCCTACGACCCGTGCCTCAGCTGTGCGACTCACGCGATCGGGAAAATGCCACTCCATGTGCAGCTTGTTGACGGTGAAGGCAACGTTCTTGATGAGCAGTACAAATAGGGCGGCGGGATGAATCAGATACTTGTATACGGTTTCGGAAATCCCGGCAGGCAGGATGATGGTCTCGGCCCTGAAATTGTCAGGCGGCTGGAACTTGAACGCCTGCCCGGTGTTATTACCGATTCAAATTATCAGCTCAATATTGAAGATGCAGTTGCAGTAGCCGGGTCTGACGCGGTCATCTTTGTTGATGCGGCGCTTCAC
>JAKQCH010000348.1 GCA_029573825.1 Spirochaetota bacterium
CTGTGAGTCTTATAAGTGATTTCATTACACAGGTTGCTAGCTCAATTGGTAGAGCATCGGTCTCCAAAACCGAGGGTTGGGGGTTCGAGTCCCTCGCGACCTGCATTTAAGTCCTGAACTATTCAGGACTTACAGAGACTACCGGAAAACCGGCGTTTCTCAAAACACTAAAATGTCAGATAAATGTAAGATGGATCTGACAGGGAGGTTTGAGAATGGCCGGTTTTTCTATTTATTCCCGCAAGCGCAAGAACGGAAAACCCGTTTATTACGCACAATTCAAGAAACCCGATGGAAACTACACCACAGCAAAAAGTACCGGATGCACCACAAAACGGGACGCCTCACAATGGTGTGAACATTATCTTTTGAAAAAGGGCGTTCCCCTTCCCGGAAAAGACCTCACTCTTTCAGAGTTTGCAGACAATTTCTTTTCATGGAATGGCCCCTGGGCAACGTCAAAACGTGTTGAGGGGAAAAGAATATCAGAACGCCACTGCATAGACCGCGCCGACATTATGCGGCTTTATATCCTTCCCGTTTTCGGCAATGTGAAACTTTCCGATATTGATAAAATTTCAATCAAGCAATTCAGAAACGACATGTATGTAAAAGGGTATTCGGGAAGTGTAATAAATAAGTGTCTGTATGCCCTTAAAACAATTCTGGAGGATGCGGAAGACCGGGAAATTATAAAGGCAGTCCCTAAAATCACAAGAGCGGCAGACAACACGAAACAGAAAGGGATACTATCCATTGAAGAAGTGCACAGACTTTTTTCCTGTTCATGGTTTCAGGAAACCATATCACAGTATATAGGTTATACTGGAAACCTGCTTGCCGCGTCAACAGGGTTACGACTGGGAGAGCTGCAGGCAATACAGATACAGGATTTACACCTTGAAGGCGGCTATATCACTATAAAGAGATCGTGGGACAACAGGTGTAATAAACTGAATGAAACCACAAAAACGGGCCGGGAAAGGAATATTTTCATTCCTGAAAAGGTCATTTGTGCAATACAGGCCCTTCTTACTGTTCACCCCTTCCCGAATACCCCGGAATCATTCCTGTTTTTCGGAGAACGAAAACCCACAGAGAAACCAGCGGAAAAGGTTATTTTCATTCGTTCGCTATACAGGGCAATGAGGGAAATCGATATTTCCGAAGAAGAACGCAGGGCGCGGAATATCACTTTCCATTCATGGCGGCACTTTTTAAACAGTCTGCTTATCAATGCAAAAATACCATTGCAGAAAATACAAAGTATAACCGGACACCTTACCGCCGAAATGACACAGCACTATTACCACATAGACGATATGCAGGACGTCCGGCAAATACAGGAAAATCTGTTTTCTGCTTCAGGGAATAAGGAAAGAGGACATGCCGCAATCCGGGACAGTATACGAAATTGAAAACATAACGATCATAGCACCGGATGATTGGAATTAACACAGGCCATTGAAAGGGCCCCCAGACTGCACAGGAGGGCCCGGAAAGGCCGTATGAGTATCACAGAGGGGAATTATAAGGGTGAAAAATTGAAACCAATGCTTTTATCAGAATATCCCGATCACGTCAAGATGGTTAAAAAACAGGGTTATGTCTTTATGCAGCCGAAGCTTGACGGCTGGAGGGCATACGCAAACACACAGACAGGAGAGATTTTTTCACGTTCAGGACGTGAACTTGATTTACCGCATATCAGCACAGCAATAAAAGCAGCTTGCCGCGAAGGTTCCCCGGAATGGATTGACGGCGAACTTTACCGGCAAGGCTCCACGTTAGGCGAAATTCAGAGCATGATAAAAAAACATGATGAGAGATTGCAATTTCACATTTTCGACTGCATGATTGACAAAGGATTTTTTGACCGTTCAAACACCTTGAAAGCAAAATTCAATTTTCAATATGTTTTTCTTATCCCGGTCGAAACATACGTTGTTCATTATAGGGACATCATGAGGTATTATAAAAACTATCTGAATCAAGGATATGAAGGCGCGGTTGTACGCATTGACGGGCGGCCCTATGAACAGCACCGATCTTTTCAGGCCCTTAAAATGACACCGGAGATCATGTAAAGCGGATGAACGACCACCAGCGGCACCTTTACAAAAAAGCCTTATATCGTGCCCGTAAGGCGTATGTAGAGCGTTACGAATCAGGGAAGCCGGATTATAACGTATTCCAAAGGATTTTCAAATTGTGCCGCCGGTTATCCTCCGGAGGATGGAAGCAG
>JAKQCH010000356.1 GCA_029573825.1 Spirochaetota bacterium
AATTTTAGTTTCATAACGACTCGCGATAGCTCCAAAGTCGGTACCACGGACACCGGCAACGGCGGTAGGAGTTTTTAATATCAATGAATGAGGGGAGTCATCACGAAGCAGACGTTTAAGGGCAATTCGGACTTTACCGGTGAGGAGACGGATTCGCGTGGGTTGTGATGATTCACCGGCTTTCAGGGACATTACATTGAGCACTGACACTTCTTTTAATGAAATTTTTGTGCCGTTATTGAGTACAATTTCAGCAAACGAGCGTTTCCCTGTCCTGATTTTATGGTCAGTTGATATTTGAAAGCCTATTTGCGGCACTAAGCGATTCCCCGTTGTGAGAGATGTAATGTCTACATCGTTCACGAGTTGAATAATTTTTCCAATGGGCTCAGAGAAAGCTGTGGTTGAAATTAATATAAAGAAACATGAAATATATGACATGTAGTGTTTCATATAATCTCCCGGCCCCGGGCAATCCTGTATGGCGCCAATTTTTTTCAATGTACAATTAATATTACTATTAACTCACGTGAAAGTGTAAAGATCAATGAATTTTCTTTCAATCACAACTGAAAGAGTTCCATGGTTTTTAGTAGATATAAATCATTTATTTTGATGAACTGCTGTATACCAGGCTTCCCTGTATAATATGCTTTTTTGTTCGCAGAACATAGTAGCGGGTTTCGTCAAAAGGGATCTGTTCTGTAAACAATTCAATATCGTCAAAGGCATATTTTGGCTTCCATTTCTCAACATTCCCAACTCCCGCATTATATCCTGCAATCATGAGTTCAATTTTTCCGTCATAAACCTTGTTCAGCCATTTGAGATAATGGCTGCCGAATTGCACCGAAGTGCAGGGTTTTTTCAAGTCAAAGGATTTCACACGGAGCTGGCGGGCGATACCCCGTGCAGTGGGAGGCATGAGCTGCATAAGACCGACAGCACCGGCAGACGAAACAGCCTCATTATGATAAAGGGATTCTGCCCGGATTACGGCGTATATCATATTCGGGGAAAGCGAAAATTCATCAGCATACCGTTTAACACACCGCGGAAACGCGCGGGGATATAAACGTAAAATGGATTCCGGCTGCATCAGGGCGATGTTGTTTTTTATGCCGGTTTTTTGAATGAGCTGAATTGTCCCAAGGGCGGAAAAGTGATAATGATTAAACCGCGAGCCGAAGTGAGCGAGAGCGGTATATTTATCGATTGTTGTTTCATCATCCTCGGGAAGGGCGGCAAGTTCCCGATTGATGGAGTCAATATCACCTACTGCGAAATATTTTTCAAGGGAAGTCAGGGTGTCGTCAAATTCCGAGTTAAGATTCAGTGTCCTGATTTTACGTTCCAGGGAGTAATATCTGGAGCCGGCATCAAGGGAGTAGTCTGAAATTCTCCGTGCATGTTCCGCAGGGTTCTTCTCCTTCAGTGAAATGAGGGCATGATAATACAGCGCTCTATCGGCATTATTGCGGGATTTTTTGAGTTCACTCCTGAGAGTTTCAAGTTCTGTATGTGAGGCAATTTTATCGAGTAAAATCCATGTATATGATGACGCAGGATTGATGCGGATCATCTCGCAGGCAGTTTTAAGACAGCCTGCGTGGTTATTGTCCCGCTGCATGAAACGGTATGTCCAGAACCGCATAAAGTCGGAGTGTTCACCTTCCGGCGACCGTTTCAGGCTTTCACGGATTATCGATTCAGCATCGGATAGATTATTACTTCGGAACAAATGCTGGGACAACAGCATCCGGAACCGTTCAGCATGGGGATCGTCGGGGAAACGGCTGCAGAATTCTTTCATGAGATTCATGAAACCGTTCCTGTTTCTGCGTTCCATATAGGAGGCCATGCGTTGAAGGGACTCACGCGATATGTCAGGGATGTCCTTTGACTTGAGATCATTGTAAAGGGTCAGCGCCTGATTGCGCATACCGGAACGCCAGAATTCATCCGCTTTAGTTTTTAATAAGGCATAATAACGGGGCGTGTCTTTGTATGATGATAGTATGTTATCAGCGTCGCGAAGTGAACGTTTCCGGATCAATGAACGGATGAGTAATTCCGATGCCTGCTCTTTCAGTGTTTTTTCCGGATTGGTTGATAAAACTTCTTTGAGAACAGCAACCGCGCTGTCATATTTCGCAGCATGATAAAGTCCCGCAGCATACAGCATTTTGGACGGTGTGTCCAGGGTTATCCCTGTCTGCTGCTGAAGGATAAGGGCAGTTTCCTTTGCCGCTATCCCCGCCTGCCATCCTGAGGGATCAATTTTAATCACCTGGAGATAGGCCTGTACGGCTTTCTGATAATCATTCCGGTACATATAAGCGGATGCCAGACGAATATTAATAAGTGACAGGGATATATCGTCCCGAAAATCTTCAAGAATACTTTTTAGTGACTCAATTGCTTTATCATATTCCCTGAGTTCAATGTGTGAGCGTGATTTAAGGATGATCGCGTCCCGATACAGAGCGCTCCGGGAAGTACCCATGAGGTCAATAAATTTTATTACATACCTGAATTCACGATAACGATAAAAAAGCTCTGCGATATGATATACTGAATCATTGTAATAGGGTGACTTAGAATGAAATTCGTCCAAAAAGGTGAACACGGGACTGGGATAGAGGCGGATGTTTTTACTGCGCTCTGAGGAAAAGCTGCTGTTTATATAATGGTACATGGCATTTTTATACTGCTTTTTCTTATTGTATGCAGTGCCGAGGAGGTAATGTTCTCGGTATCCCGGTGAAGGTGCAGCTTTCAGCGATGTAATTATTTCATCAGGTGTGGAATAAAAACCGAGGATGGAAAGGTCATTGCCATCAATGGGCCGGTTAAAACAGGATACGGTACACAGTAAAAGTAGAATCAATAATTTATTGCAGTTCATAAAAAACCTCAAATAAAAAAAATTTCAATGGAGCGAAAGGGATCGAAATGTTCCGGAACAATGGCAATTTCGTATAACGGATATATATTAATCCAGGGTCTCCCGGTAGTGCTTATAGTCGTCAATATCATCAAGACGGGGATCTGCCCATATATCTTCATAAAAAGTCTGCTGTTCCGGGGTTCGATAATAACTGTCATAATGGATGAGGAGATACTTTTTCTGCTCGTTCCCCGGTGTGAGAAGCATTATTTTCCGCCGTATATCATTGAATGCAATTGTCCGCTCATCCTGGTTTTCCGTTGCTTTTTGAAAGGAAATAATAGTATCACGGAGAGAATGGTACAGCGGTCCGGGAAGGGTGTCTTGATTATTAATTTCCTGGGACTTTAGTCTTGCAAGAAGCGCGTACCGTAATCCGTGTTTAGCGGTTTTAATTGCTTCAACATATTTATTCAGCCGCATGGAATACTGAGAATTCCGAATATTGTCACCCATTCCGAGGTACATCAGGGACACCTTTAAATCACGGTACCCGAATTTTAAGTAGCCCCGGGCATCTGTATCGCCGGACCTGAATACATCATGTGCGAAGCTGTTCAGAAGGGCGCGGGAATCGTTCACATCACGAATTAACAATGCGCGGTATGTATCGACAAGGAGCTTCTGGGATTTTCTGATTTCAACGTATGATTCCTGAAAATGAAACCGCATGTATAACAGCTGCGCGATGATATCACGCTGTATCGCTTCTTTGAATTTTTTCTTTTCTGTCTCTGTGCCGTTATTGGTCACCGAGGGGTTGATAAAATAAAAGAAATACCTGTTGTCCTTCAGGCCTTTTTCCGCCTTAACCTGTTCACCCGCCCGCTGGCTGGACTTTGTTTTCTGTCCATAAAGATTATCTGTGTGAAGAATAATCAAAAATACAATCACTGCCGACGCTGCTATCGAGCATAATGAATGAAGAGTTTTTCCGGGTGAATACATAAAATTATATAAACTCCTTACTGATAATAGCTTCCGGGAATGAAATAATGGTTTGATGTTTCAATCAATCAGTTTAATCCATAGTATATCCGGCATGTTATTTCAATTATAATTTTTTGGGCCGGTAAATATTTATGAATGGGGATGTGGTATTACGGTGCTTTACATTGAGAAAAAATTCTTGACATTCCGGCTTCAGGCCGATTATTTGTTGAACAGGCGCATACAGAGAAAAATGGAGATATTGCATTCTTTATAATAAAAACTTACGACATGGCACATTTATGTGCAGATTTCCGGGAGGCAGGCACAGAAGAGATGGTACGGACCGGAAGGCATAAACGTTTTTACCGCAATTATATAATCGGATCAAAAGCCCATAGTGACAGCTATGGGCTTTTTTTCGGGTATTAGCAGGGCAGGTTTTCTGTGTGATATCCGGCATATAGTGTGTACAATGAAACGGGACAGGAGTAATGGTCATGCTGAATGCTGATGTGCTTATATTAAATTCTGGTTTCGTACCCATAAGAATATCCAGCCTGAAAGATGCAATCTGTCTTCTCATGTCGGACAAGGCAGTGCCGGTTCTGGAGGAAGACCGATATGTCCGGTCACCTTCAGTCAGCATCCGGGTCCCTTCTGTTATTTCCCTGGTGGATTACAGCAGTTTTCCCCGGCGCCGCGTCGCGTTTTCAAAACTCAATATTCTATATCGTGATGATATGCAGTGTCAATACTGCGGGGAGAGGTTTACTGTTCGTGATCTTACCGTGGATCATATTATACCGAGGAGCAGATGGACCCAGGTTACGGGGAAACCCATGACAGAAGGATTTTCAAGCTGGCAGAACATCGTGTGTGCCTGCAGATGGTGTAACAGTAAAAAGGGAAGCAGGCTCCTGCATGAGGTAGGATGGAACCTCCCCCGGGAGCCCTTTGAACCTGAGTATATGCCGTATATTGTGCTGTCAATGGACAAAGCCAGCAAGAAGGGATGGCTTCCATTCTGCACGTTCAATGTCAGACTTGTGCACATGATCCACTAAATGTTCTTTTTTGTAAAATTCAGCAGACCGCCCTCAAGAAGAATTTCTCTCTGGCGCGGGCTGGCAAGCAGTGTAAACCCGCATTGCCGGCCGGCAATTTCAAGAATAATATCTGTCCCTCCCCGCACTGCCGCACGAAGGTTCTTTACGGTGAAGGTGTCTCCCTGTTTGATCGAATCATAGTCGGTGGTGTTTTTAAAGATAATCGGAAGAATTCCGAAGTTAATCAGATTTGAAGTGTGAATTCTCTCGAAAGATTTCGCAATCACGAATCGGACTCCGAGAAACATGGGACAGATTGCCGCGTGTTCCCGGCTTGATCCCTGCCCATAGCTTTCTCCGCCCATGATGGCAGTGAACTGCCCCTGCTCCTTGAGCGCGAGCGTGCGGCTCGGGAAATCGCTGTCCACATTTTCAAACACATATTTTGAATACTCGGGGATGTTTGAACGGTATTTCAGGCGCTGCCCCGCAGGCATAATATGGTCAGTGGTAATTTTATCACCCACCTTGAGACCGATCACACCTGAAATTTCATCCATGAGGGGATCAGTATAGGGCGGCTCACCGATATTCGGGCCTCTGAAAACTGGATCGTCAGTTTCCGAAGGAGGAATGATCATGGAGTCATCAATGAAAAATTGCTCAGGAATCGTAACAGAAGGATACGCTTCAGCGGGATAATCGAGAGGATCAACGAGTTCGCCCTTCAGTGAGGAAAGCGCAGCAGTTTCCGGGCTGACAAGATATATTGACGCGGACTGTGTTCCGGAACGGCCCTCGAAGTTACGGTTGTTTGTGCGCAGGGATATACTGCCGGTTTTCGGCGCGGCGCCGGCACCGATACAGAAACCGCAGGCGGATTCCATGATTCGTGCACCGCTTGCAATGATGTCCGCGAGAGCGCCGTTTTGTGCAATCATTTCAAATACCTGCCGTGAGCCCGGAGCCACAAGGAAACTCACATCGGGATGTACTTTTTTCTCCTTAAGAATGCCTGCTACTGTCATGAGGTCTTTGTAGGAAGAGTTGGTACAGCTTCCCACGGCAACCTGGTCCACCTTCATTCCCTTTATGGCTGATATCGCGATAACATTGTCTGGTGAATGCGGCTGCGCGGTCATCGGTACAACCTCCGAAAGGTCGATGTTGATGACGCGGTCATAACGCGCATCCTCGTCAGGAAGCATCATTTTCCATGCGGATTCCCTTGCCTGTGCTTTCAGGAAGTCACGGGTTATTTCATCACTCGGGAAAAGCGATGTGGTGACTCCCAGCTCGGCCCCCATATTCGTGATAGTTGCCCGCTCCGGGACGGAGAGAGTCTTTATGCCGGGGCCGGTATATTCCACCACACACCCCACATTTCCTTTCGTCGTAAGTAGTGCAAGTACCTTGAGAATGACGTCCTTTGCCGTGACCCATGGCCGCAGCGAACCGGTCAGGTGTACATTGATTACTTTCGGGCATGTCAGGTAGAACGGCCCACCTCCCATGGCGACAGCGACATCAAGTCCTCCGGCGCCGATTGCGATCATGCCGATTCCGCCGCCGGTAGGGGTGTGACTGTCGGAACCCAGGAGTGTCGCCCCGGGGCGGCCGAACCGTTCAAGGTGGACCTGGTGGCAGATCCCGTTACCGGCCCGGGAATAATGTATACCGAACTTTTTATTCATGGTCTGCAGATACAGATGATCATCAGCATTTTCAAATCCCATCTGCAGGGTGTTGTGGTCAACGTACGATACGGAAATTTCTGTTTTTACTTTTGGTATGCCCATCGCTTCAAACTGCAGGTATGCCATGGTTCCGGTGGCATCCTGGGTCAGGGTCTGGTCAATACGGATTGCGATTTCACTGCCGGGAACAAGGTCACCATCTGTCAGGTGCTCACGTAAAATTTTATAACAGAGTGATTCTTTCATAATTTCCTCTCAATTGCTGATTGTTGCATGTTTAGAATAATCGGTAAAAAATAATATGAGTCCGTAACTGCAGGGAAACAGGCCATTTACATGATGAACGAATTACAATCCAGAAAGGCAACAGCGGAATAGAGTGTTGTCCGCTGATACTCACTGAAAATGTCAATGGTGTACATTAAAAACGAATTGTCAGCAGCAAAATTGGACTTTACAAAACCATCTTCCATTGTCAAATTCTTTTTCTATGCTGAATCGTCTGACAACATATCTGCTCATCAATGTGGTTATCGGTGCCGCTTTCGCGGGAGGGATATCATTGCTGAAAGCATACCAGCGGGACCGTGGTTTCCGGGATTCTCTTATTGAATATATTGAAACCCATGCCAGGAAAACAGGGGGAGTGGTGCGCATTTCCGGGGAACAAGCCGTAGAGGGTGGGGATACCGCCGCACCCGGAGCTCTTTCCTACAAGAGCGGCGACTGGGGAAAATATATCGTCGCGCCGCAGTACCGCCTTGTGCAGGATAAAATAAACAGTGATGTGTACAATATTGAATCAATGGACGATGTCAGCCTTATATCGTACGGCTCAATGGTGTTTAATTTTAAATACGGAAAATCGAAGTTCACCAAAAACAGCTACAAACAGTATGATCAGGATAAACCGGTATCAAAGGTGATCCAGGAGGGGTTTTATCCGGAACGGGAATTGAAGCTTCATGTGGAAGGTAAAGTCGGGAAGCGGCTGACGGTCTATATCGACCATGACAGCCGTAAAGAGGACAATCATTACAAAATGAAATATCAGGCAGTTGACGATGATGAGGTGATCAGGGAGATAAACGCCGGCGAGATAGATATAAAGATGAATGACTCGAAATATGCCGTCTACGATGATATGACGGCAAAGGGAATGGGGATGGACGTCACCTTCCGCAAGGACAAGCTGCGGGTTAAGGCCTTTGGAAGCGTCACAAGGGGGGAAACTGCGGTTGAGCATTTCAGGGGTAATTCATCGGCAAATTCCATCAGCCTCAGAGAGTACCAGTATATTCGGAACCGCTACTTTCAGCTGGAGGCGTTCAAGCGGTATGACGGGCTCACGACGCCGCCGGTACAGGATGCGACGATTTATAACCGTGTTACCTTTACCTCCAGCCCCGGGGACCCGCAGGGGTATGCGCCGTATCCGGTCAACATTGATCCTTCGGGTTTTGAACTGTATATGGACGATATGGATGGTACCAACAATTATAACGGTATTACCATAAGCATAGGAACAGGGTATTTCAACAGGCTTGTGTCAGGGGTTGATTACACGGTAAATTATTCCACAGGACTTATTACATTTTTACGGATAATTCCGGACAATGCCAGGGTATTCGCGGTCTATACGGTAAATGGCGGCAGCACTGCAACAACCGACAGCGCGGCGCGTACTGATGTTTTTCCCGGGAAGCTTTTTGTTTTTATAAAATACGGATATTCAATAAATGAAGATATTGATCGTGATTGCACCGGAGATGTGAACAGTGTTATTCCTGACGGCAGACTGAATTTAGATATTTATGAAGTGAGGTCCTTTTATCAGCTCGGCGAGCGGCAGATACTTGATGAAAATTTCCGAATTGATTTTTACCTTGAGAACAGTCTCCTCGGTAAAAGCGAAACCTTGAAAACGGGGCGCTACAGCATTGATAATTCGCGGGGGATTGTTCAGTTCAGGCTGCGTGAGCCTTTCCGGGCGCTTCTGGGAGGTTCCGCGAATACGCTCTACAGTGAAAGCGCCGGCGGGAATAAAAACCTTTCATCAAGATACGTAATGCGGGTAAATTATTACCGGGAGGCCAGAAGTTTTCAGCTGCAGCACCAGAATATCATTCCAGGAAGCATGCGTATCCGAATCAACAGCCGGGAAATTCCCGCGTCCCAGTACACTGTTGACCACACATCCGGATTTCTTCAGTTCACCAATCCCACGAATCCTGTCATCACGTCTGACACCAATATCGAAATACGCTATGAATATCTGCCGCCAGGCGCGGAAAAACAGGCATTTGTGGGAGGGGTACGGACAGACTATCAGTTTAACCGGAACCTGAATATCGGAGGGACATTTCTTTTCTATCGTGAATCGGAAGGGGTCGCAATTCCCAATGCAGGAGCGGAACCGGAACAGATTATGGTTTTTGAGGGCGATACAAAACTGCACCTTGGAAGGAGCAGCCTGAAACGTCTCCTGAACCGGCTCCCCGGTGTTTCAATGCGATCAATGCCCTTTTCCTTTACGGGATACGCGGAATACGCAAGAAGTTATAAAAACGTCAATACCTTCGGGAAGGCCCTCATTGATGATATGGAATCATCAGACGAAATAGTGAACGTGTCAATTGACGAGAAGGACTGGATACTGTCATCTCCTCCGACAGGGAGTCCTTCCGGTAAAGCTGCCGACCAGACAAACCGCGGCCTGCTCTATTACTATTATTACCGGGATCCGGGGAGTCCCGAATCACTCAGGGGAAGATCTTTCCCCGGACATGCTGTTCCCTATGGTACAAAGCCGGGGCCCTACAATGTGGCAACGGGTCATGTTCAGAC
>JAKQCH010000372.1 GCA_029573825.1 Spirochaetota bacterium
TCTGCGCTCATCGCCTACCTTGTGCCGATCCCTACCTACTCCGGGGAAATAATCGCACGGACAAAACCAAGTCTCTTCGATATCATCGTGGCAGTGGCTTCCGGAATCGTTGGCGCATACGGCAATGCGAATAAAAAAATCAGCAACACCCTCGTGGGTATCGCTATCGCCGTAGCATTGATGCCGCCGCTGTGCACCATCGGAATCGGACTTGGAAAATTCAACATCGAAATTGCGACCGGCGCCACAATTCTTTTTATCATAAATCTTGTTTCCATTTCTCTTGCGGGAGCAATTGTATTCTGGGCAATGAAAATCCATCCTGTTCTCGCTGACGAAGGACAGGTGAAAAAACGTGCGCTGTATCAGATCGCCATGTCCATCATTATACTGGTCGCCATTTCAATTCCCGTCGGGATATACATGTGGGACGGCTTCAAAATCGCCACCTCTCAGGAAACAGTCAGGAAAGTTATGCTTCAGGATTATCCGGGGCTTTCAATATTCCAGATGAAAACAGAACGCATCCGGCACGGCCACAGGCTTATACTGATTATCACCGGCAAACAACAGCCGAGTCAGGAGGATATCGATGCCCTGAAAAACCGCATAATGCGTGAGAACAGCGGTATCCGCGAAACATTAATACAGTTTATTCAGAGTTCCACTCTGTAACCGCCTGAGACGCTTTTCATTAATCTTATTGACTTTTTACCATTTTACTGATTTATTCAGCAGAGTAATCGTCATTCGATACGATTAACCGGTAATTCGTTCTGTGATACACATTCTTTTTTACGGCATCAGTTCCAACCGGACAAATGCAAATCGGAGAGATTAATACACCATGACAGAAGGAAACCGTCCCTTTATAGTGTTTGAGGGGATTGACGGATCAGGAAAATCCACCATTGCGGAGATGATTTATCGGCACTATGAATCCCGCGGCATTCCTGTATACAGGGGAGCAGAGCCATCCGGGGGGAAGTGGGGAAGAGAAATTCGCGCGCTTCTGGCCTCCCGAAATTCCGTGGGAGTAAAGGAGCAGCTGCGGCTCTTTCTCCTTGACCGTGAGGATGATGTCCGGAACAACATCCTCCCCGCGCTCCGTGACAACAAAATGGTGATCATGGACCGGTATTACCATTCAAATGCCGCATACCAGGGCGCCCTCGACCAGGACCCGCGCGTGATAATTGACATCAACCGGGGAAAGGGGTTCCCGGAACCGGACCGCGTTTACCTCATGGACATTGATACTGACACTGCAGTTCAGAGAATCAGTGCACGCAATCCATCAGGAGAAACTGATTTTTTTGAAAAGAAAAACCTTCTGGAGAAAATCAGGGCCAACTATCTTTCATTCAGCGGGCCGAACTTTCTTATCATCGACAGCACCCTTCCGGTCCCGGCAGTTTTCAAAACAGTAAAAAACGATATCGATACGGTATTTTTCGGCTCATGAAAAACCGCATAACGAACATTTCGCTTACCTACGGGCTGGACCTGCTGCTAATCCTGATAATACTCGGGATAGCAATGCCTCTGACCTTTTATGGTCTCGGAGGCCCGTATCTTATTGTTTTTTTTGTTATACTTCTCATGTCAATACTCCCGGTATTCAATTATATTCACGGCATTGTTAATTCAACAATCAGCCCCGCACGGTACGAGGACCTCTTCGCACGGACAGTGGATTCCATCCTTAATATCAATGCGTTCAATCAGTTCCTGAAAGAAACCTTCGACCAGATCATCGCGCTCACAAAAGCCAGAAACGGCCTCCTGATCTTTTACTACCCGGAAACCGACCAGTACAGCATCTTCTATCAGAAGAACAGGCGGAGCCGGGTGATAAAAAACGCCAACATAGAAAGCAGCAACGCGCTTTTCCGCGCCATCGAGGGACCGGACAATATCATCATCAGAAACAATCTTGACATGTCAATAAACAGCCATCGGGAAATCGCGGCAGAGCTGAATAAAATCAATGGCGAAATCGTTGTTCCGATCTATTTTCAGGAAATATTTCTGGGACTTGTCGTAATCGGTTCACGGAAAAAAAAGTTTTCTACCAGAGAAATTGATCTTCTGAAAATTTTCGCATCAAAAATCGCGGTCCTTTCAATCAACAGCTTTTTCTTTCATGAACTTCTGAAAAAAAAGGAAATTGAAAAAGAACAGGAACTGGCATCCAAAATCCATCACCGTTTTTTCCCGGGCCATGACATTGCCGTCGGGAAAATTCAGGTCCGCGTTCATCACAGGACCAACTCACTTCAAACCAGAGAATTTTATGATGTCTTTGTTAATGAAAAAAATCCCGAGGCGGTGCGTATTTCTTCATACCGGATACACAGCGATATTACCGGCACATCTATCTACATGCCCGGAATTCAGGCATTACTGCAATGCTATGCCCGTCTCGGATATTCCACCGCGAAGACCATCAAAAAACTTAATGCGATGCTGAACGAGCGGGAGCTTTTCGATGAAGATATCGCGATATTCCATTCCTCTCTTGACCAGAAGGGGAAATTCGAGTACTGCAACAGCGGGTATCCGGAACCCTTTTTGTTCCGCATTTCAGGGGGGCAGCCCCGCCGGCTCAATTCTCCGAAAAAAGGCGCCGCGGAACACATACAGCTCCGCACCGGCGATACCGTCATCATCTGCTGTGAAGGATTCGCTCCGGTAATTAATGAGCAGAAGGATAAAATCCACGACCTTCTGAAACAGCACCGTGAATCATCCGCCGGGAAAGCACGGTCCGCGATAATAAAACTCATTACCCCCCTGCCCCTTATGCCGGAAAAGGACATGCTGCTGATCCTGATCAGAATGGAGTCCGGGTCATGAAACAGCGGGCAGTGAACATCATGCTGCTGCTCATCCTCGTGACGCTGGATATTGTGTTCATAGCCCGTGTCCGGGACATCGCGTCAATCTATCCCTTTGACCGGATCATGATCGGGAACGAACTTGTCTACAACATTGATTTCCTGGACCAATCCCCTCATTACCGTTACCGGGTGGTCCGCTTAAACGGCAGTGACACCGATTCCCGGTCGGCAATCGACATTATTAAATCCATCCGGAATACCCATTTTTATTCTGTCGTGTTTGAACATGGCGGTGTCCATTACTCTGAAAACCTGATTCATCCGGGATTCAACAAAAAACTGGCCTGGTTTTTTATAATCCTTCTGCTTTTTGCGAACATTCATTTCCTTTACGGCCTTTTTATAAGAATATTCAGGTCCAACAGCTATCAGGCCCGGCTTTTCATTTTCACATCCCTTGGGCTGAGCCTGTTCTACTTCTGTCTTATTGATCTTTTCTCGTTCAATGATTTCAAGCTCCTCTTTGTTCTTGTAATCGTAATCCTCGGATATATCACCATGCTTGTGGGGTATAATCTTTCCCGTGAATCATTAAGCAGGAACGCGGTGGTGCTCTTCTGCCTTCTTACGATCATTCTCTTCTGCTTTATCGCCGACTATTCCGGGAGACCTTTTGACTCCCTTGCGATGAAAGCCATTTTCATATACCTTCTCTCCTTCGGGATAATATCGATATGGAAGCTCCTTGTGAATATATTTCGCGAGCGTAATTCCTATGTTATCAAACGGGAAAGCATGATTATCGCGGGGATAGTTTTTGCATATTTAGTGCCCCTCTTGATGTATGGAATATGGCTCTATACCGACATTCCGCCCTTCCTTCATTTCTTAACGGGGCTGACACTCATTATCCCCCTGGTAATCGGCAACAGTATTTTTCAGTACAACCTTTTCAGCTTCAGATTATTTTTCGCACGGGGATTTATACTCTTTGCAAAAAACATTGCCATCGCGGTTACAGGGGCATCATTAATCTTTTACACCTCATGGCAGGAGAAAAGCCTTTCAGAACTTTCACTGCTGTACGTCGGGTTCCTTTTACTTTTCGGATATGTGCTCTACCTCGGGAGAACTGTTACGAGGAGAGTAAGCAACGTTATCTACGTAAACCGCAACAGGTACACCAGGTCCCTGCAGAAGATTGAGAACCTCACCTCATCCCCGGAAGATATGAATTTTAAGATTCTCCATATATTTGAAGAACTGCAATCGCTGATGAATATCGCCCATGTCCGCCTCGTTCTTTTTGATTCCGGGTATGATCTTTCTCGTCCTGAAACCGGCGACACCATCGAATTGATCACCGACCGGGAGGAGCTGAAGACCTTTTTCCAGCGTAACACAGGGACCACCATCAGGTTCTTTCTCCTGAAGAAATCCCCGGAACAGGAAATGGTATTCAACTTCATGGAGGAACGCGGGGCCATCCTGGCATCGCCGATTTTCCGCGACAGCCGCATCACCGGAGTACTCCTCACGGGGGAAAAGCTTTCCGGTGATCAGTTCAACGGCATTGACATCAATTATATCGACACCGTGGCGCTGCTTATAACGCAGCACCTTGAAAATGACCGGCTGTTCAAAGACTACATCATCAACCGCCGGTTTGAAATGGAGCTTGACATCGCATCATACATTCAGATGCGGCTTTTCCCGAAAAAGGCTCCTCCCAAGAGCAAGCTTCTCATCAGCTTTTACAACCGTCCGTTCCTCAAGGTAACCGGAGACTACTTCGATTTTATTGAGCTCGATAAGCATAACACCGCCCTGATAATCGGTGACGTATCCGGACACGGCCTCGGAGCAGCGATGATACTCACCATGACCAACAGCATCATGCATGGCATGCTCAGGGAAAACAAACCCATCGAATCGGCGATAGAAGAGATCAACCATTTCCTGAACTACAGCTACCAGGGAACCGAGCTCATTACCCTCTTTGCGGGGATATACAATAATATCACACGGGAACTGACCTACATAAACGCCGGGCACTGTGCTCCGGTCCACATCACAAAAAACAGAAAATCATTCTATCCCCTGGAAGGCAGATCAAAAATAATCGGCGCCGACCCCCATGCCAATTATTTCCCCTCAAAACTCACCCTTGCAAAAGACGATGAGCTGCTATTCTACACTGACGGGATAATTGAAATTTATGACGAAAAGACCGACCATGAATTTAACGAAAAATCGCTCTATGACATTATCGCGAAAAACCTTGACGCCGACATCGAGAGGAAAATACATGAAATTGTGGAACACATTTCGAAATTCAATCATACCATCAAAGATGACATTACCATCATCGCGGTTAAAATTACATAGCGCCTCCGCTGCCTTTGCGGCAGTTCTCATGTGCGCCGCTGTTCCCGCGAACGCGCTGCAGCAGTACGCGCTCCCGACGCCGGTCCAGGACACCTCTGTCAGCCACAGCAGCGGCGCCTTCTCGCCCCTTGTGAATCCCGTTTTCTCCGACACCACTGACGCCACCGCCTTTTCCTATCGGCAGATGCGGTATCACCGCGACGGCAGCGGAATCCATCAGGTGCTGCTCAACACCTTCGGGTTCTCCTTTTCCGGCGCATGGTTCAACTCCCTCTACGATGAGGCGTCTGATGAATTCACCCCGTCACGCACCAGGCTCTACACAATCGGGAAAGGCCTGTTCTGGGAAAACACAATCGGCATCGGGGCACATTACAGTTTTACCGAAAGCGACACTGACGGTTATGACGATTACAGATCATGGACACTGGGATTCCTTCTGCGCCCGTTCCCATTTCTTTCTTTCGGATATACCGCCCGTGACGTGAACAATCCGTCTCTCAACGACACCGCTGTCCCCCGAACGGACGTGTTTTCACTTTCCCTGCGTCCCCTGTATCACTACCTCACGCTCTCTGTGGATTATCAAAGAAAAGAAGGAGAGGATTTCACCGGGGGGCGCCTCATGTATTGTGTCGATATCACTCTGCCCAACGATATCTCACTCTTCGCATCAGCGGACAGTGACAGCAACTATTCCGCAGGCATATCCCTTCCTTTCGATTTTTCCGGCTCATCCGCTTCCGCCATGGTGTTCGACTACTCCCTGCAGAACAGAAGGGATGCCGGGGCCGTTTCAGTCTTCGGTGTCACCATAACAAACGAACGGCTCAGGGCGCCGTCGATATCATCCCCCGCAGTCCTGACAATACGCATACGGGGCAACATCAATGAGATTGAGGCAGACAGCTTTATCGCAGAAAACCATACCACCTTCAACAGCATACTCCGCGCGGTCCGGGAAGCCTCCCAGGACAGTTCCATCCGGGCGATCCTGATGACTGTCGATGGGGCGAATCTCGGCGTGGGACAGATACAGGAACTCCGGGAGGAGCTCCGCAGGTTCAGAAGTAGCGGGAAAAAAGTATATGCGGTGTGCATGGTGCCCGGCAACCGCGCATATTATCTTTCGGCAGCGGCCGACAGGATATACTACTCTCCCGCGGAGACATTCCAGATCAGCGGCCTCTCCGCGGAGGTGTATTTTTTCAAGGCCCTCCTTGATAAAATCGGCATACGCTTTGAGTCTGTACGAAAGGGAAGATACAAATTTTTCAACGAGCCCTTCACCAGCACCCACATGTCCCGGGA
Organism: Spirochaetota bacterium; assembly: GCA_029573825.1. Classification (GTDB taxonomy): domain Bacteria; phylum Spirochaetota; class UBA4802; order UBA4802; family JAGODF01; genus JAKQCH01. The sequence goes on from JAKQCH010000372.1 coordinate 6,543, forward strand.
CTACCGGGAAAGCCTGCTGGCGCTCATGACAAGTCTGAACGACCAGTATGTGCTTGATGTTGCCGCGGACCGGCGCATCGGCAGAGACCGCATCGAACAGGCCTTCGCACAGGGGATTCTTTCCCCTGAAGAAGCCCGGGCCGCGGGGCTCGTGGATTCAGTCGCATACCCTTCCGCAGCGGAGAGGGAGGTGCTGAGAGAACGTGAAGGTGGCGCGGCGACGATATCCCACGGGCAGTATCTGCGGCAACACCGCAGGATATACCAGTGGGGACCGATCCCGAAAATTGCCGTGATCCATGTTACGGGTTCAATCATCAGGGGACGCTCGGACAACCGCGGAATTATCTCCGCTGAAACTACCGGTGATGAAACCTACCAGCAGCTTCTGAAAGCTGCCTTTACCGATAAAAGCGTATCCGCGGTAGTTGTCCGCGTGGATTCCGGCGGCGGCTCCGCCGCTGCCTCTGATCTCATGCGGCAGTATCTTGTGGACATGAAGAAGGAAAATCCCAAACCGGTGGTTTTCTCCTTCGGCAACATAGCCGCTTCGGGAGGCTACTATATCGCCACCACCGGGGACAGAATATATGCTGACCGGGGGTCCCTGACAGGGTCCATCGGAGTCATAAGCGGGAAGGTATCCCTGAAACGGCTGTACGAAAAAATCGGCGTCACAAAGGAAACAGTTAAAATGAGCGAATTTTCCGACATTTTCACTGAATCCCGCGACCTCTCCCCGGAAGAGCGAAAGGTGCTTGAGAAAAGTGTGGAATTCATCTACGACCGTTTCACAACATTTGTCCGCGAAGCGCGAAACCTTGAAGCGTCACAAATACCCCTTGTCGCGGAAGGACGTGTTTTTTCCGGGACCCAGGCCGTGGAGAAAAAGCTTGTCGACGAATGCGGCGGCATCATGGCGGCTGTTGAGTATGCCCGCATGAAGGCCGGAATCCGCGGCAGACACAGGATCGTGCACCTTCCCAGGAAAAAAATCCCCCTTGTGGCGCAGCTCATGGAATTGTCCGCGCGCCGGAGCCTCCGCGACGAACTCCCGGCGGGAGTGCGGGCGCTGCTTCCCATGATACGCAGCCTTGAGCTCATCTACTCGCGGGACGAAAGCGCCCTGTACCTCTTCCCCTACAGGATTGTAATAAAATAGCAACCATGAAATTCCGGAAAGCCCCTGCAGAAAGCAGGAGCTTTCCGCTCCTCCTCCCGTAACAGCCACTCACCGTATGGCGGCCCATTGTCACGTGAAGCACGAAAATATACTTGATATTAATCATCATTGCCGGTAGGTGGTCTTAATAATAAAATTGTTTTCCATTCATACAATCCATGCTGCCGCAAAAAATCAGGCGGCCCATACTATCCGGGAGACACCACAATGATCGTAACAGAAAAAAAGGACCTCCAGACAATACGAACCCTCCTGAAGAACAGGAATAACATCATAATTGTCGGCTGTTCAGAGTGCGCCGCGGCATGTCAGACGGGGGGGTCCGCTCAGGTAAAAGAAATGGCGGAACACCTTGCAGATAAAAATATTCTTGCCACCATTTCAATCGAATCCCCCTGCGACAAGCGGACAGCAATGCGGGACATACGCCGCATTCAGGAGGAAATGGAGAACGCCGAGGTCCTTGTCGCCCTTACCTGCGGCAGTGGTGTACAGGCGCTGAGCGAGGTTACCGGAAAGCCCGTGATCGCCGCGCTTGACACAAACTTCCTTGGAATGGTGGAACGGCTCGGAAAATTTTACGAACGCTGCTCCCATTGCGGGGACTGCATGCTCAATGAAACCGCAGAGCTGTGCCCCGTTACCCTCTGCCCCAAAGGCATACGGAACGGCCCCTGTGAAGGCATCACGGGAACACAGTGCGAAGTATTTCCCGACAGGGAGTGCGTATGGAACCGTATACATGAAAGGCTGAAAGAACGGGGGCAGGCCGATCTGTTCCTCCGGTTCCACGAGGCGCAGGACTGGGGAACTTCTCATCTTCCCCGGGAAGTTATCTGGGAGAGAAAATAATGCAGACATTACACTATATACCGGAACTGAATACCACCGCAGACATCATATCACTGCTTTCCGATATCGGCCCCGACAAAGACGTGCTGTTCGGTGAATACGGACGTCTTTTACCATGGGTTGTGCAATCAACGGACGCCATGAAGGGCGGGAACCGCTTTGTCGAGATTATTCTGAAAAACAAGAACAGAGACCTTGTCACATCTTCCCTGATATCCGCCGCGGCATCAGGGTTTCAGGGAGCCCTTATTGCCTCTGGGATTTTCGGGAAAAAAACGGGAATGGGAAAACCTGTATACGACCTTGATCCATCACAGACCCTCATGCTGGCGATTGCCCTGCGGAAAGAGGGGTCCATTCCGGCAAACTTCAGGATCGGTCTCCGCGCCCCCACGGGAAGCGGCGCCGCGCACGAACGGGTACGGTTTTTCATGGAAAACGGCGCGGACTTTATCGCCGTCACGGAGAGTATGCCCTTTCCTGAATTTGAAGATAAAACTGTCATCATCACAGAATATAAAAGGTAACCATGAACCCTCTTGCACGCAACGAACCCGGCAAAACCATTCTCGCAATGGGCAATGACGCCATAGTCCGGGGCGGCCTCGAAGCAGGCCTGGGATACTTCAGCACCTATCCCGGAACTCCCGCGTCTGAAATCGGAGAAGGTTTCACCGCCCTGAAGCAGCAATTCCCCCATATCCATACGGAATTCAGCGTCAACGAACATGTCGCGGCCCACGGAGCACAGGGAGCAAGCTGGGCGAACGTACGGTCCATGGTCACCATGAAACATGTCGGAATGAATGTCGCGAGCGAGGTACTCCACTTCGCGGCCTATTCCGGCGTCAGGGCGGGATTTGTCGTGGTAGTGGGCTCTGACCCCGGCGCCACCAGCTCCACATCAGAGCAGGATGACCGGTGGTATTCCCTCCACACCCATCTGCCGATACTGGAACCCGCGACGATACAGGAGGCGAAGGACTTCACGATTAAGGCCTTTGAACTGAGCGAAAAATATAACCTCCCGGTCATTCTCAACGCGCCTTCCAAACTCTGTCATAACATCGGCTCCCTGACACTTGGATCGCTTCCGCGGGAAGTGCAGAAAAAAGGGCATTTTGAAAGAAACCCCACCCGCTACATCAACCTCTTCGGCGGTTCCGTCGCGAACCACCGCCGTGCAATGGAAAGCATTGACGCGCTTGAAAAGGACATACCCCTGGTCTCTCTGAACAGGGAGGCTCCCGGCACCGGGAAAACAGGTTTTATCTCCTCCAGCATAAACTATCTGTATCTCATGGAGGCCCTCGCCCTGCTGGGCATTGTTGACGCGCCGGTTTTAAAAATGGGGATAACCCATCCCCTGAACGTGAAGGAGATTTCCGGATTCGCCGGCGGACTTGAGCGCATAATCATTGTGGAGGAGCTTGAGGGTTTTTTGGAATACCAGATAAAGCAGCTGCTTTATGATACCGGAATCCGGACTGCCATAAAAGGAAAACAGATTTTCCCGCGCTACGGCGAACTCGACGTTGACATTATTGCCGATGTCCTGAGCAGGGAACTGGGCCTCCCCCTTCCCGAAAAAATGGAACGCGCCCTGACAATATCGGAGACACTCACCACGGGTATCCCGCCGCGCCAGGGAGCCTTCTGCATCGGATGCCCACACCGTGCGACATTATACTCCATCGTGAAAGCCACTGACAGAAAAGTCATCTTCGCGGGAGACATCGGATGCTACACACTTTCATGCCTCCCTCCCTTCAGGGCTTTTGACTGGGTCACCTGTATGAACTGCGGTGTCGGTATCGCCCAGGGAATGCTTCAGAAAATTGAGGGTGAAAAAGTTATTGCCTACGTGGGGGACTCCACCTTTTTCCATTCCGGAATCCCCAATGTGATAAATGCGGTGCAGCAGCACGCAGACCTTGTCCTTGTAATTCTTGACAACAAATGGGTTGCCATGACCGGACATCAGCCCAGCCCCACAACAGACGTTTCGATACATGGAGAAAAGATGAACCCCGTGGACATCAAGGGACTCCTTAAATCAATAGGCGTGAAATATATCCGATCTATTGATCCCTTTAATATTAAAGCATCCATTGCAGCTGTCCGGGATGCCCTCCGGCAGGAGGAGGGAGTACGGGTCATCATCGCGGAGCAGGAATGCGCCCTTCAATTTGCGCGGCGCATCAAGATCACCCCCCCTGAATATACCGTGTTTTATCAGATAGAACGCGGGCGATGCCAGCTCTGTAATGAATGCTACGTGGACCTGGGATGCCCCGCAATCCGGAAAGACTTCAACGATGACGGGCACTTCTATTACATCGAAGAGACCGCATGCCTCCGCTGCGGCGCATGCAAAGACCTGTGCCCCAACGGCGCCATTGTAAGAACAGAAATAAAACTACACCCCGGTACAAGCCGGGAAACGGAGAAGGTATCGTGATACGGTATGATATTTTAATCTGCGGCATCGGCGGACAGGGGGCGATTTCTCTTGGAACAATCCTCAAACTTGCCGCAATCCATGAAGGCCTCACCGTGGTGGGGGCGGAACGCCGGGGAGGCGCACAGCGCGAGGGAGTTGTCACGTCAAATGTCCGATACCTCGGCCTTGAGGAGGGAGAGCCCTTTGACGAAAGGAAAATGGCGGTGTCCGGCCTCATCCCTGCCGCGGGAGCTGACATGATGATTTCCATGGAGCCCCTTGAAGCGTTGCGCCATGTGCGGTATCTCAATGAAAACTCCACCGTCATAATCAATGACTTTCCCCTGATCCCGGTTTCCGTCCGGATCGGCGATTCATCCTATCCTGACCGGGAGGAGATATATTCACGGATCAGGCAGGTAACACGGCATGTTCACATTCACAACATCGAGGAAATATCGAAATCCCGCTTCAACTCCCTGAAACAGGTAAATACCCTTTCTCTGGGGATCGCCTATGCTGTGGGGAACATGCCCCTTTCCGGGGAATCAATTCTCGCGACGGTAAAAGACCAGTTTCCGGATTTCGGGAAAAATAAAGCAGCATTTTCACTGGGGATAGAAATTGGAAACAGCGCAGCGGAAGGTAACGCAGCCCCTACTCCCTGATGTCGCGTCTGTCCCGGGCGCCGAGGATTTTACCCACCTTCACATCGACAAACCACACCGGCGGGGAATACAACCCGCTCCCGGCATAGCGGTCAGGGGATTGTATCAGCTTCTCAAGTGATGTCTTCATCATATCAGGAATATAGTCAGTTGAAACATTGGTAATATACCATTCCGGCCTGATGGAAACCCCGAAAGGTGCTGACCTTTTTCTCTCCACTCCGACGCCCAGAGGGAACAGCAGACCGGACTGCTTTTTATTCCTGAAAAAATCGAGGTCCCGCTGACTCTTTACCTGAACCCAGAGGGTAGTACGCCCATCCTCGAGGAGGACCCTCCCGAGTGAGCGGTCACGCTTTCCTTCTGTCCAGCGTCCACGGCTGAAATGCTTTTCGGCGATCTGCGGCATGAGGTCGGACAGGTTCGTTTCAAGTGATTCAGTATTAATTATCCTTGTACCGGCAAGCTTTTCATAGTGCGCCTTCATTGTGCCGGAGTCCACCCGATAGCGGGAATCGTTAAAAAATATCTCCTTCAAAAAAGACCGTGTCTGCGCTCTCTTGCTGTGTCCGCTCCCTGCATAATGGAACAACCCCCGCTTCCATTCCCGGCTGAGGCTCTCTGACTCGAACAGCCTTCCGTCTTCAAAAAAAAGGTCGATAGAGCTTCCTTTCACATCGAAAACCCGCTGATGATATGCGACATTATAGTGATCACCATTCCCGATAACAGCTACATCTTTCAGGCATCCCCTGCCCGAGGCATGCATCCTCCCAAGGGACACGGTATATATGGTGATGTTTTTCTTTCGCGCCATGTAGGCATAATTCTCAAGGTACCGTGAACGCTCAAGGGGGGAGTTCGATATAAGAACCATGACCTTTGACGACCTGCTGCGCCACGGGATGCTCCTCACCGCATGGGACAACGCGTTCTCGAAATCGGAAACGGTGCCGTTCCCCCGGGGATGGAGCCGGTCAAGTGCCTGTTTCAGAGAGAATGCGGTTTTCAGGTTATGGTCAGCGCTGTTACCCGAATGGCCTGTCGAAAAAGGAACAACAGTAATACCTGCGTTCATGGTCCAGTTGTCGGTCAGCACCGACGCGAAACGGCTGACACCCTTCCTGATTGCGTTCCACTCTGCAGCGACATTATATGACATATCTATCACGAACGCCGCATCAACGGGCATATTCTGCGCGGCCCGCTGGACATCATCGTACTGGGTGAAAACTGCCTGCACCTCTTTCTCCGCAAGCTCAAACAGATTACTGCCCCTCACACGGGCGGTCACGAGCACTTTCCGATCCTTCACTGAATACAGAAGGCTTTCCGACACATACTGCCCTCCTTTTCTGAAAAGTGAGCCGATAAGAACATGATCAATATAACGGGATTTCCCGAGATGATAGAGGTTCTCTTCCGTAACAGACCCCTGGGGATTGATGTTTTTTCTCCGGACATCCGCATCAATATCTCTGGGTGAATAGACTTCCAGGCCTTTTTTTATAATGGAGGCCACTGACAATAATTTCGCATATTCAGTGCCTGTTGTGACAGGAAAATAAACTGAGGGGTTCTCAATTTTATAGGGGAAGACGGCAACTTCAGCCTCCGCCTGATCAGCGAGGATACATGCAGCAAGAAGCAGAAGTACAATGTTCCGGAAGAGTCTCATAATTCCATTTTATTAACACCACAAGCTTTTCGCGGATGAGTTCACGTTTACTTTACAATTGACATGCCGTCATAGAGGACTCTCGTTTTGAAGAAAAAATCCATCCCCAGACCGGGACCGACATAACATGCTCCTCCGATCCTTGCCCCTCCGGGGATACGGCAGTCATTGCCAATCAATGAAATACTGCTGAATATTGACCGCGGATAATCATTGTTTTTAAGACCCTCGTTTTCTGTCCCCACAATACAGTTTTCACCTATATTGTTGTAATAATCCTCTTCACCGGGCGTTTCAAAGCTCTCATCAATAATTGTCCGGAAAATCCGCGCACCAGCGCCGATACGGACATAGGGCAGAAGAATTGAATCCTTTACAAAAGCCTTCTTGCCCACGGTAACGCCGGGATAGATTATTGAGTTGATAACTGTACCGTTGACATCACACCCGTCAGAAATGAAAGAATTATGGATGTCAGCATTTACCCCGACATTGGCATAGCCTTCATACTGTATCCAGCTTTTAATCGCTGACTCTTTATATATAAGCGAAAATAGTTCTCTGCTCTTCACCACTTCCATGGTGTAGTTATAATAATCAGGAATGTTCTGAAGAGGCCAGCAGGTTATCCCGTAAGTGCCAATTTCAATTCCCTCATTCAGCATCATGTTGATAATCATATCAAACACATTGGGGGCCTTTCTCTCCTCCTCGATAGCGGCATTGATGACCTTCAGAAGGGCTTTCTGTGTAGTAATCAGCACCGTATAGGCAAGGGAAGCCTGGCCGCTGAACTCCAGCTTGTACAGCATTGCCTTTTTTTTGGACTGCTTAAAAAGCCCCAGAATTTCCCTGAAATCAATAAGGGCGGGATCGTCTCCGCTGTAGATAATATAATAATTCGTGTTGCTGTCCAGAATGAGATCGTAGCACACATGAATATCGGAATACTCTTTTGATACTACTTTTACCGCGGGAAAATTCTCTCCCCTGAAGGGTCCATAGTGTTCCACATAGTCTTCAAGATTGTCCTTCACATTGCTGAACAGAATTGTCCTGCGGGCTCCGGAAATCATGGAATTCCTTATTGTGAAATCAACAACCCGGGACCGTCCCCCGAAAGGAAGCATGTACTTGGACCTTCCCCGGGCAAGAGACAGAAGATTCGGATTTTTTGTTCCCGGATATGATATTATAGTAACTTCATCCATACATTATGCCGTGTTCAATATAATCAGTTACATCACCTCCGGTATCACCGGGGGCTCGTCAGGTTATGTATCTTCAGTCCTGTGCAGGGGACACTTTTCAGTATCAGACATTTTCCAGACTATTCCATCTTTTTTGAAAACCACTATGCAGTTACAAACCCTTAAAATCAATAAAAAAACATTTTCCCATAAATTTAGTATCTACCCGACCATGGTATATACATACCGCTGCATTGTGCAACCGGGAAAATGTTATTATCGACCATAATAATATTTCTTGACAATAACAGCTTTGCTCCTTATCACTATAATCCAGAAACAATACACCGCTCACAGGAATAAAACAGGCATAAAGGGCACAATGCTTAATTACGAAATACAGGACGCAAGTAAATCTCTTGCAATCGCACGTTCTCTCACCTCATATCGGGCCCCTTTCACCGTAAGCGGCAATTACAGGCTCATTGACAATGGTATTAATCCCGAAGCGACGGTGCAGATTGAAGCAGATGGAAGATATATCCACGAAGCATCGACTGGAAACGGTCCTGTTGACGCACTTGCGAAGGTTCTCAAGAAAGCCCTTATTCCTCTTTTCCCTGAAGTGGCCGCAATAAAGCTGATTGATTACCGCGCCAACATATTAGACGCAAAAAGAGGTACCAGCACGGATGTCGAAGTGACCATACTGTTCACAGACGGCCGGGAGGTATGGAAAGTCACAGCTCTTTCAGAGAACATCAATGCCGCTTCCTTCAGGGCACTCCTTGACGGGTTCGAATTCGCGATACTGAGAAAACAAATTACCGCATAATTAAATATGATTGTACACAGGGATTATACAATGATTGTACAGATACTGGCAGGTGCCGCCCTTGCCACAACAGGAATCCTCACCATCATACTTGGTGCTCTCTTTATGATATCAGCCCTGGGTATTTTACACCGTCACCTTGTGGGTCTGTTGCTGATTCTTGCAGGATCAGCCCTCCTCGCATGGGGTACCAGATTTTTCATAAAGGCACGGGAGAATACTACAGGGGGCTTGCGGAAACAACTCCTTGACCTTGCAGAAAAACACTACGGCATCGTAAAGGCTTCCCAGATCGCGGTACATCTCGGGAAAAGTGAAAAAGTAACACAGATCATCAATACATTCCTGCAGGAGGGAACAGCGGAAAAGAGGAAATCAGGTAATATTCTTCTATTCGTTTTTCCCGGATTTCTAAAGCGTCGCACATGCGAGACCTGCGGAAAGGACTACATCCTGCTGACACAGGAAACGACATGCCCGCATTGTACGCCGGCACCGGGACATAAGAAAAAAAAACCCGTTACAGTATCATGATTTAATAATTCTTCAGTGTTGCTATAATCAGATCACAGGAGGTGCTTGCATGAAAATCAGTATTGAAAACACAGGCGCTGTAGTGATTTTTCATGTACAGGGGGAATTCGATTTTAAAGATGTTCCCCGTGCTGAAGATTTCTGGCAGAAACATACTGCGGAAAACACTGCCATTGCCGCTATCAACTGCCGGGATTTATCACATGTTGACTCCTCCGCAATCGGATCTTTAATAAAATTCAACAACACCGCCAGAGACAGAAATATTTCACTCATTTTTTATGATGTTTCAAAATCGGTGATGGACCTTTTAAAAATTTCCCGCCTTGACAGATATTTCACAATTATGTCAGGTGCTGAATTTGAATCGAAATATTTAAATGGTATAAAGAACGCGTAATAACCAATAATTTCATCATCCATGGCGGTGACATGCTTCATCTCTTATCAGAAAACATTGACGATGCGGTGATTATATACATCAGAGGAAGTCTCACGAGCAGAAACATTTCCCGCGTGATATCCCTGTGGAACACGGTCACCCGCAGTCATCCATCAAAGATAGCTTTCAATCTCAAAGAGCTTGAAAGCATTGATTCCACCGCTATCGGGACCATTGTAAAATTCATCAATGATACCGCAGAGAGGGGAGTCCGTCTTGTGTTCCTTGAATTAGAGGGATCAATCCGTCAGCTTTTTGAAGCTGCGCGGCTTGACAAGTATGTTGACCTTATGAAATCTGAAGAGTTCAGGGCTGCCATTAGCGGAAAAGATAATACATGACCGCCGGATTCTCTTCGATAAAGATAGTTTCCAGTCCGGAACATGCAGAGTCTTTACAGTCTGCGATTCACACATTGATGAAACTGTTTCGCGTTGGAACCCTGGTCATTGCCGCAATTATCCTGCACGGAGTTGGATGTGAGATTCGATGAAAACCGTTTCGCCGAGGAATACGAGGAGCGCCTCACCGGAGAAGGGTATCCGGGAAATCTCCTCGATGCCATCAGGGAGCGAATCGGCACCGGCTGTTCCGTTTTGGATGTCGGGGCCGGAGCGGGACACTTCACCATTCCCCTCGCGGAAGCGGGACACCATGTCACAGCAATAGAACCTTCCCGGCAAATGGCCGCCCTGCTCCAGGGAAAAATAACCCCTTCCCTCGCACGGCAGATATCTATCGTACGGTCAACCTGGGAGAAGTGGAACGGAGAAAAGGCAGCGGCCCTCATCTGTGTTCATGCGGTATACGGGATAAAAGATCTCGCGAACTCTCTCAGGAAAATGCATGAAAAGGCGGACACCTCCATCCTCGTGTTCCGCGCCGACAGCGGTCCGTGCTCATGCTCCGACCTGATACGGAGCGAAATGGGAATGTACCGGGGCCCCCTTGGAATGGAGCAGTCAGTCCGCGGCATCCTGACCCGTGAAAATATATCCTTCACCGCTGAACCTGTCATCCAGAAACGCACCAGGACATACCACGATCCGGACAAAGAAGCGGAATATTTCTGCTATCACCTGGGGCTGGGACACGAAAAGAAGGATGCCCTCCGGGACATCCTTCTCCATCATTCACGTCATGAAGGCAACGCGTACCGTGTTACCGGCACATACCATGACCTGCTGTTTCAATTTTAAGAGATTATTTCCCCTGTTTTTTCTGCTGGTTCTTTCCTGCTGCGGTATCTCCCCCCTTGGTAAAAAACGCGGGGATTGCGGTTTCAAGATACGTCAGCTTTTCATAAATCTTGCGGAAATCAGCGAGCATGTGTTTTCCGTTATCATCCAGCAACATCAAACCATCACACCGCCCCTTGAACACGATGGGAAATATCAGCGGCACAAAACGCTTTTCAGTGTAATCCATGAGCTCCACAGAATCCTTTTTCATCACCACACACCCGGAATCAAAGAGCTCAACGTCAAGAATTTCCCGAAACGAGACGAGGACCTCTGATTTTTTTTCCTTTATTGTGTATCGTACCAGCTTCCATATTCCGGTATCACCGGCAATATGGTACAGCGTGTTTCCGCACAGGCGGGTCCGCATGGAGGAAACACGCCGGTTTTTCAGGAGAATTTCCCGTTTCTTCAGATCAATAACGCTCACATTATACATCCCCACATTGCCGACATTGACGCTGACAAGATCACCGCTTCGTTCCATCATTACATTGAAGGGCATGTTGGAAAACGGCGGAGGGAAGTTCTGCTTCTCCAGAAACGGCCTCACCGATTCGGTCTGGAGAAGGTTCCCCATAAGACTCCCGTTGCGGTAAAAAATCAAATTGTCCTTATAAACAATCACCGAAGCGACATCGATAATTTTTTTCTTTTTTTCCTCCGGGGCCACTTCTCCTGCTGTACCGCCGTTTTCATCATAAACTTTTACTGCGTGTCCGTCACTGCAGGCAATCCGCTTTGTCTCCCGGTCATAATACGCAACCATGTGATCTTTTGAAACCGGGAAGGACAACTCAGGAGGATAGAGAACTTCGCAAGTGCCGTTTTTCTTGCCATACACGAAGGTGTCAGTGTGCTCAATACCCTTTGCGGTGAACACCTTCGACGAGGCATACTGCAGCAGTTTGTTCTGGATTTCCGCAAATCCTTTATCTCTGTTCTCACCTTTCTGATAACTTTTTACCGCGTCTTCAAACTGTTCAGCCGGCGTCCGGCTGCAGCTGAACCCGATGAATGAGACTGCGGCAATCAAATGCGACATAATTATAATCCGATACAACCTGTTCATCCTTACACCTCTTGCAATAATAGCTTTTCCCCTGAATCACGTTCCACAATGGGGGCCTTTTCATGAACCCCGGATTTACCCCGGAGAATGGCAGAACCGCATGGGACGTACGATCATGAGGGAATCATTTTTTCTGGATTTTGGAACGGATGCGCTCCACTGCCTTACTCAGATACGCCGAGTCATACAGTTCAATCATCTTGTTTGATGCCGTTGACCGGGCCTTGATGCTGAATTTTGAAGTTGTAATATATATTCCGCTCTTACATTTCTCGGCAGTTATCTTTTTCTGAAAGTTCAGAATCTGCCCCTCGGTAATTTCCCGCGTGGTCCGGTTAAAGTATACAATTATAGGAGGCTCGTTAATCCGCTTAATGTTGAATGCCTTGAAGTAATACTCGTTATTGGAAACTTCATGCTTCGAGATAATATTATAATTGAGCCCCGACACCAGCTCGACCAGGAGCGGCTGCAGTTCCTCAAGGGAAGTATCAAATATCAGCTTCACATTTTCATCGTTGAGTATGCGGTTGTATTCATCAAGCTTCATCCGGGTACTGCGGTAATCGGAGTTGATTTTTACAATCTGTTCCCAGTGGTACACGGCTTCGGAAATTTTATTTTCCATCTCGTAGCATTCCGCCAGCAGATACCGGTATGCAAGGGATTCCTCATCATCGCCCCGAATCTTTCCAATACCCTGTTCAAGGACTTCTATCGCTTTCCCATTGATGCCGTTTTCATAATAGATCTCGCCGAGACGCTGGAGACTTTTAACAAAATACCTGCTGTCCTTTTTCGCGCTTTCAAACATTCGGATCGCGGTTTCATGGTCCCTTTTCCCGTTGTAAATGAGCCCCAGATAATACTGTGCCTCAAACAATTCCGGGTTCACCTCCACCGCTTTCACCAGGAAGTTTTCGGCATTGTCATAATCGGACAGGTGGTAGCATGAAATGCCGAGGGGATGAAGACAGTCGGTAAGTGAAGGGTCTATCGTGAATGCCTTCATGAGATAATCCTTCACTTCCCTGTAGTTTTTTCGCTTAAAGAGCGCATGTCCGACACGGTGGTTGGCACGGACGTCATCGGAATTGAAGTTCAGAATTTTCCGGTATTCGTCAATTTCCTTCTGGTATTGCTGGGTTTCCCCATAGAGGTCCGCAAGATGATAATGCAGCTCGACTTCCTTCACATGTTTATCGAAGTCCTTGATGGCCAGGATTGAATTCAGCTCCGCGATGGCAAGAACATACTGCTTCTGCACCATCTGTATGCGGGCACGGACGTAACGCGCCGGCACATAGTCCTTGTTCTTCTCAAGGATCAGCTTGATAATTTCACTCGCCTTGAGGTGGTCCCCGTCTTTCAGAAATTCTTCAGCCTTACGCACCCGCGCAGGAATCTGGAGCCGCCGCAGGACAATAATGACACCAATCCCGAGGAGAAATACAATCGCAAAAGCAGCTATTCGCAGTATTACATTCATTATTCAGTGCCGGATAAAGCTCTCTATTCAAATATGAACCAGTGTTTACAGGGTACATTTTCAGGGAAAATAGTCAAGAATAATTATGGGGGGCGATACAGGAACGCCGGCCGGAATTTTCTCTGACCAGCGTGGCAGTGATGAAAAAGAAGAAACCCCCGGAGGTGAAAAAAGCTTTCATGAGATTTCCGGCCCGACAGGGAAAGAGCAGCAACCCGATTCCCGGATACAACAGACAGTATACGCTGTCAGCTGTCCCTCAGGTTCCGGGTACTGAGATGTTACCCAAATAAGTTTATGCCGATGAAGATATTGGACGTTAACGCCGCGAACGCGCGGCGGCACCGTAGGTAAGGTGCACCACAGGGCAGCTCAGGACCTTCGCCCCGGAAGGATTAATTGTGATCTGATAATAGGCAATTTCCGACTGATACCTGCAGGATACCTCGTGGCCGTCATCCATGATATAATATTCGCATTCACGGCAGTCCCGGAGAAACATGTGTGATACTCCTTGTATAATTCAAAAAATTCCGCAGCCCGGTACGGCGCCCCTTCAGGTATGCGGCATATCTACAATATGCGCTCAATTGTACAGAACAGGGGACATAATGCAAGGAGAAAAAATTTTAAGATGTAACATATTCTCATAATCGAATGGGAAAATGTTATTCTTAAAGTGCCGGGGATATAACAGAAAATAACTTTGGGGTTCCGGAATACCGGCAAATATTAATGTGCCGGTATTCCGTTGTGCAATCACGAAGCTTTCAAAACTACCGTCGACTCAATGCATCGGTTCACTGTCTCCCGCGCATTGTGCAGATTCACCGCTACTTCTTTCCAGTTGATTACATTCCAGAACGCCTTTATATAATCGGGCCGCCTGTTCTGATACAGGAGATAATAGGCATGTTCCCATACATCAAGTCCCAGAACCGGAACAAGGCCTTCCCGCAACGGACTGTCCTGGTTTGCGGTAGAATGTACAACCAGTTCCCCCAGGGCATTCACTGAAAGCCATGACCATCCGGAGCCAAATCTTGTTGCTGCCGCCTGTTCAAACAACGCTTTAAACTTTTCCAGTGAGCCAAAAGTTTCTCCAAGAATGCGTGCAAGCTCCCCATCGGGGGCATCCCCCTTCCTTCCGCCCAGTATATTCCAGAAAAGAGAGTGGTTATAATGCCCTCCTCCATTGTTTCTAACTGCAACCTGAATATCTTCAGGCAGAATTGCCGGATTGGAAAGAAGTGTTTCCAGGGACTGTTCATACAGATACGGATATCTGTCCAATGCAGCATTCAGCTTCTCCACATAACCATTATGGTGCCGTAAATGGTGTATTTCCATGGTTTGAACATCAATATATGGTTCCAATGCGTCATACGCATATTTAAGCTCAGGTAACGTATATTTTTTCATATTTTCCTCCACGTAATTAAGAGTTAAATTAATTATTAAAATATACTGAGGCAGGGCGATATCGTCAAACTTTATGATCAATTATTCTGTAAATATGAGAAAAAAAGTAAAATTCTTTTACTGGTCAGATTCATCAGCACAACAGGGGGAAGTCCCTACCGTATCTCCTTAACCCTTCCCACTGCCCCGGTTGTGAGGCGGACTTTTATCCCATGAGGATGGGACGGCGAGTTTGTGAGGATGTCCTTCACAATGCCTTCCGTGAGTTTTCCAGTTTGCTGATCCTGTTTTAAAACGATTGCAACCCTTATCCCGGATTTAATTGATGCGCGTCTGGTTCCATCCATACTATTTTTCCTCTCTGGTGCCGCAGTGATGTCTGGTGATAAAACGGTCAAGCTGATTTGCAAACGCCTGCCGGTCCCGGCTGGAGAATGCAGCCTGCGCTCCGGTCTGGATGCCACTGTTCCGCAGATCGTCCATCAGGTCGCGCATGGCAAGTCTCTCCTTGATATTCTCTTCCGTATAAAATTCACCTCTGGGATTAAGCGCATATCCTCCCCGTGCGACGACACGGTCCGCAAGAGGAATGTCCGCAGTGATAACAAGGTCCCCTGCCCGGACTATTTCCGCAATCCTGTCATCAGCTTCATCGGGTCCTGCGTCAACAACGATTGCTGATATAAAGGGGGATTGAGGAAATTTCATCTGCTGATTCGCTACTAATATCAGCGGAATTTCGTTTCTTGCCGCCGCCCTGAAGAGTATATCCTTTATTACCACTGGTGCCGCGTCAGCATCTATCAATATCTGCATAAAACTCCTTTATTTTTAACATCAGTTTCGCGATAATTTTTTTATCCATTCCGGGTCCTTTCGGCCGCATATCACCTCCAGCTCAATGCCGGCAATGATTACCTGCTGCGAAATTTTATAAAAACCTTTATCTTCAGTAATCAACACAATTTTTTTTGCAGCAATATCGTTATCATCAAGAATTGATCCAATCATCTCCTTCATGACGTTATCGGCAGAGTTCTTGTATATACCCGTTGTCTTTACCAGCTCCCATCCAACTTCCGCGAGCCGGTCCTTTCGTGACTCTTTTATTTTTGAGTACACCACATACTGCTTTTTCGGTCCGGATGTTTCATGGACATGTTTCATAATTCTTTCAAGATTGTGAAAAGAAACATTTTCGATATCCCAGAAATAATACGTCATCATTATATTTCTTCCCTGTAAAATGCCGGACCGGGGAACTTGTTTCTTTCCCTATCCCGGAAATTGATGTTTTATGATTCTTTCATGATCACTGCATATTATATGGTAGCACAGAATTATTGCAAACCATACAACATATCCGGATAATTTTAACAATATGCAATCAACCGGCATGCTTGAATTTTTTTTTGCAACCATACGGCAGTCCCGTACGTCTTTCTGATAAACCACACCGAAATGCCTGATGGCAGAACAGCACCCCCGCGGGCTTTCCCTGGTTATAATTGTTACCACAGGAGAAGGTCATCATGAAAAAAAATATATTAATGGTGTATCCGGAATTCCCCACCACCTACTGGAGCATGAAATGCTCTCTTTCATTTATCCATAAGAAATCATCCCTGATCCCCCTGGGGCTTCTCACTGTTGCGGCGCTCCTGCCAAAAGAGTATAATGTCACACTCATTGACATGAATGTGAAAAAACTCACGATGAAGGACATCAAAGAAGCAGACATGGTTTTTATTTCTGCCATGATTGTGCAGAAGAACTCATTCGATGAAGTCGTTGCCCTGTGCAATCAACTTAATATCCCCGTTGTTGCGGGAGGTCCGTATCCCACCTCCTCCCATGAGAAAATTTCGGGTGTGGATCACTTTGTTCTCAACGAAGCTGAAATTACACTGCCGCCATTCCTTTACGATTACGAGCATGGGAAACCGGAACACATGTACACGACAACTGAAAAGCCGGATATCACCGCTACGCCGGCTCCGAGGTTTGACCTGATAAACTTTCGCGATTACAACAATGTTGCCCTGCAGAATTCCCGGGGCTGTCCCTTCAATTGTGAATTCTGCGACATCATTGAGCTGTTTGGCCGTGTTCCGAGATTTAAGGATTCACAGCAATTTGTTGAAGAAATGGACCTTGTCTACCAGCAGGGCTTCAGGGGCTCACTTTTCATCGTTGATGACAATTTTATCGGAAACAAAAACAAGGTGAAGGAACTTCTCCGAAAAATAATCACATGGCAGCGGAAACACAGCTACCCCTTTTCACTTTTTACGGAAGCAAGTATCAACCTTGCCGGCGACGACGAATTGCTGCATCTCATGGTTGAGGCGGGTTTCGACATGGTGTTTGTGGGAATTGAAACACCGGATGCGGAAGCATTGAAATCCTGCAATAAAAGCCAGAACCTCAACATTGATCTTTTTATGCGCATCCAGAAAATTCAGAAAGCAGGATTAGAGGTAACTGGCGGATTTATTGTGGGTTTCGACAATGACACTGAAGATATTTTTGAGCGGCAGATTGAATTCATTCAAAGGGCGGGTATCCCCATGGCGATGGTAGGCATTCTCGGAGCGCTCCCGCATACACAGCTTTCCAAACGTCTGAAAAAGGAGGGCCGGCTGAAAGCAGAGACTGCGTATTCAGGGAACAACACGCATTCCCTTGAAATGAGTTTCGTTCCTGTGATGCCTGAAAAAAAAATCATTGAAGGGTATAAAAGAATAATCTCGGAACTGTACAGCCCACGGAAATATTTTGAACGCTGCTATACCCTGCTCACCCGGCTTCCAATCGGAGTGCAGAAAGCTCCCAGGAAAATAACACTTGTTGATCTGCGCGCACTTTTCCTTTCACTGATAAAACAAACCTTCTCCTCATATTCATTTCATTATCTGCGGTTTTTAGGGAGGGTAGTCATTCACCGAGCCGGGCATTTCCCGACTGCAATTGAGCATGCAATTAAAGGGTTCCACTTTTTCAAAATAACAGAAGATATCCTCAATGCCGAAGAATTGTCATCCCAGCTGGACAATGCGATACAGACGCTGAAAAACACATTTTCCGCATTAGCCGCCATGCCGGGGCCATACTCCCATTCAACCGCAAAAAAAATCAGAACCCTTGTTCATTACCGTCACTCACTGGAAAAAAAATATTCCCGTGTAAGCCAGGACGTTCAGCAATTTCTCAACGGAAAATATAACGAATACATAAACGATTTTAACACATATATTCCCCGTATGCGGGATATGCATCACTATGGCATAACCGGCTGATACACGCAAGGCCGCCCGCACATAAGGGAAGGGAGAGTCTTCCAGAACCCGGAGCCATCACGTATCGGAAGCGCCCCCTGCTATTCTCAGGGCTGTATCGTACACTGTTTCATATTCTGAGACCGCATCATCCCAGGAATAGTGAAACGCCATGGCATTCTGCTGAAGCTGACGCCACTGCACTTTATTTTTAAAGGCGCTCATTGCGGCATACAGCGTGTCCCGCACGACATCATGTTCAAGAAGCGAAAATTTAAATCCGTTCCCGGTGCCGGCCTCCGCGTCCCACTGTGTCACGGTATCGTCAAGACCCCCCGTCGCCCGGACCACGGGGATTGTGCCGTATTTCAGGCTGTACATCTGGTTCAGCCCGCAGGGTTCATACCGTGACGGCATCACGTAGATATCGCTCCCCGCCTCAATGAGATGCGCATGCTCCTCGCTGTAGCCCCAGAATACACCGACGCGCCCCTGATGCCGGTCCCGCAATGCCTGAAAGCGCTGTATCAGCCATTCCTCCCCTGTCCCCAGCATCACGAACTGCAGGGTGCCCCCTGGAATCATTTCTTCAAGGGCCTCAAGGAGTACATCAACTCCCTTCTGATATGTGAGTCGTGTTATTATCCCCACAATCGGAATCGAGGGGTTGATATCGAGTTCCATGACATGCTGAAGTTTTCCTTTGCAGAAGGCCTTCCCCTCCATGCGTGATGATGAATACCGCGCCGGGATATACGGATCAGCCGAAGGGTCCCACTTCCCGTAGTCCACAGCATTGGTAATCCCATAAAGCCTGTCACAGACCCCGGAAAAAACTCCCGCAAGATTATACCCGAATTCTTCACGCTGAATTTCCATCGCATACTTCCTGCTCACCGTGGTGACAGCGTCAGAGAAATGAATACCTCCCTTCAGAAAGTTTATCTGCCCATAGTATTCAAGTCCTCCGGGCGAAAAGTGCTCCCATGGGAGATGGGTCTGGGAGAAAACCCCTCTGTCAAAAACTCCCTGATATCCGACGTTATGAACGGTGATAATCGATGCGGCTTTCCTGAAAAAAGGATCACCGCCATAGGTAGTTTTTGCATGGACAGGCACAAGTCCCGTCTGCCAGTCATTGCAGTGAATAATATCCGGCAGAAAATCAAGGGCCTTCATTGCCTGCATCACTGCACGGGCGAAGAAAGCAAACCGTTCCCCGTTGTCAGAATAAGCGTTGTATCCGTCATCATACAGCCCGTCCCTGCCGAAATACGCTTCATGTTCAATGAAGTACGTCACGATGCCGGGAACATAGCCTGACTCAAATAACGCCCCCCACTTTTCTCCCCCGCCGAAGGGCACTCCCAGTGGACCGCCCACAGGCTTCAGGCTGAAATAATCCTTCCCCACACGATAATACCGGGGAAGAAAAAGCCGCACGTCGTGTCCCCGCTCCGCGAGGGCACGGGGAAGCGAATAGGACACGTCCGCCAGCCCCCCGGTTTTAATAAAGGGGTAAGCTTCCGATGTGATAAAGGCGATGTTCACGTAATCCTTATAAGGGGAGGCAGGTAACCTTCGGGAGCTTCAAAGCCAAGCAGCGCAAGAACCGTAGCGGCAACATTTCCGAGACCCGGACTTTCAGGTTCAGCCAGTTCATACTCCTTATTGTAGCCGGGGTCATAAATAATAAAAGGAACCGGATTGAGGGTATGGGCTGTTTTACTTTCAGGAATCCCGGTTTTCGGGTCAATTTTGAAATTGCCCTTCTTGTCGGTTTCAAACATTTCATCCAGGTTGCCGTGGTCAGCGGTTATGAGGGCAATCCCGCTTTGCTCCCGCACCGCATGGAGCAGGCGTTTCAGGCAGAGGTCAACAGTCTCCGCGGCAATCACCGCCGCCTCCAGATTGCCCGTATGTCCCACCATGTCGCCGTTTGCGAAATTGAGGCGGATAAAGGGAAAGCTGCCTCCCTCGATCACTTCAATGACCCTGTCGGTGATTTCGGCTGCCTTCATCCAGGGACGTTCATCGAACTCCAGCCTGTCAGAGGGAATTTCCTCGTATTCCTCCATTGCAGGATCAAACTTTCCGCTCCTGTTTCCGTTCCAGAAATATGTGACGTGGCCGAACTTCTGAGTCTCGGAAATGGCGAACTGCCGGCAACCCGCAGCCGCGAGATACTCGCTTATGGTCCTGTCAATTGAGGGAGGAAACACCAGATAGTTCCGGGGAATTTTCAGGTCGCCGTCGTACTCCATCATCCCCGCATACATGATATCAGGCATCCGCTCCCGGTCAAATTTATCGAACTCCGCATCGTCAAAGGCGCGGGAGATTTCAATGGCACGATCACCGCGGAAGTTGAAGAACACCACGGAATCACCGTCTGTGACGGGACCAACGGGACCGTCCTTATCGACAATAGTAAACGAAGGGAGGTACTGGTCGGTGATTTCCGCATCCTCTTTCCTGAAGGTTTCTATCGCCTCCGCCGCAGAGCCGAAGGGCCGTGCTTTCCCAAGGACATGTGCCTCCCAGCCCCGCTTCACAATGTCCCAATCAGCCTGATAACGATCCATCGTGGTCACCATACGGCCTCCCCCGGAGGCAATTCTGTAATTGAATCCCTTCTCCCGGAATGAAGCGAGGAACTCCTCAAGGCTGTTCACGTAGATAAGCGCAGACGTTTCGGGGACATCCCTTCCATCAAGAAGAATGTGGACACATACATTTTTTACTGAATCCCGGGAAGCCTGTTCAATGAGTTTAAAGAGGTGGTCGATATGGGAATGAACATTGCCGTCTGAAAGGAGCCCGATAAAATGAAGCGCCGTTCCCTCCCGGGACGGTTTTTCCATAAGGGACTTCCAGATATCCGTTGAAAAAATAGCGCCGCTCTCGATTGCCTTCCCAACAAGTTTGGCGCCCTGGTCAAAGATTCTTCCTGCGCCGAGGGCATTGTGCCCCACTTCAGAATTGCCCATGTCGCCGTCATCGGGAAGCCCGACGGCAGTGCCGTGCGCCTTGAGGGATGTATGACGGAATTCCTTCATGAGAGAATCGAGGAGGGGAGTCCGTGCCAGGTACAGCGCATTTCCTTCATTCTCAGGACCAAGTCCGCAGCCGTCCATGATTACAAGCACGACGGGACCTTTTCGCGGATTAAATGCGTTTTTTTTCAGCTTCAGCATGAATAACCCTCCTGGCACATACTAAATCCCGGACTGTCCGCCTTTCACAGAAAACACCCGCTATGAAAGATATTTACTGGTAAAAGCTTCCTCGGTGAGCAGCGGCACGTAGTCCTTCTCGAAGACTTTCTGGAGAACCATTTCCACATTCCGGTTCATTCCGTATATAACAAACTCGCAGTTATTATCATCCGCAAAACGAACCATACTGAACAGGGCCGCGACACCGAGTGAGTTCACATAATCCAGCTTCGTAGTATCGACGGCCAGTATTCTGGCACCGCTGTCAATTACTTTAATCCCAATGTCCACGAGACGCTTTTCGTCTCCATACCCGAACTGTCCGGTGACATGGAAAATAGCAATATCATTCCTGATTGAAAAATGTGCTTCCATAGTTTAAAGCCGCCACACGTTAATATATAAGGGAGGATACACGCCTGCAACTTCCGCTGCTACTCTGACGCTTTCCTGCCATTTTTGTTGATCCTATCCCTGCCTGATGGTAATACGGTACTGTGCATTTCACGGAGTATCCCCGCAACCTCATCAATGCTTTCAACCGTTTTCCCGGACAGCACAACACTGTCACCACCTGAATATGCCATGTCCTGCAGAAGACGCTGCTGCAGAACTCCTGAGGCATCATTGTATTTCTGAATATCCTTTAATAATGATTCCTTCGATACGATCTTTTTTCTCATAAAGGGAAGCCTGAATACCGCGGTTATGCCGGCGCCGATCTTTCTTCCTAAAGGTGCGAGGTTTTTTTTCAGCAGCATCACCGCAATGAAGGG
>JAKQCH010000375.1 GCA_029573825.1 Spirochaetota bacterium
ACTACTGTCAGACAAAGTATCCTGTTGTTTTTGCCCATGGCATGGCATTTACCGATGGCGCCCTTGGGATTGACTACTGGTGGGACATAGTAGATGACCTTGAAGATAACGGGGCCGATGTATTTGTTGCAGCAGTAAACAGCATGGACAGCACCGCAGCGAAGGCGGCGCAATTCCGTCAGCAGTTTCTTGAATTTCTTGCGGTTTCAGGAGCCTCCAGGGCCAATATAATCGGGCATTCACACGGCGGCCTGTACACACGGTATGCAATATCCAATCTCGGTCTTGCATCAAAGGTGGCAAGCCTCACCACAATCTGCAGCCCCCACCGGGGAAGCGCGGTGGCCGATGTTGTTATCGGAGTACTGCCTGATGCCGGGGAGTGGCTCGTGGGCAGCATCTGCGACATAGTGTACCGCTTCCTTATCGGGGACGAAAACCCCAACAGTCTTGACAATGCATACGATCTGGCACGCAGTCACATGACAAACGTGTTCAACCCGAATACGCCGAATGCAAGCGGAGTCTACTACCAGAGCTACGCGACAAAGATTTACACCATCACCGCCGACATGGTTCTTGAAGCGACATGGATGCTCCTTAATTTTTATGAGGGCGCGAATGATGGTCTTGTATCGGTTTCCTCTGCGCAATGGGGAAACTTCAGGGGGACATGGACCGGTTCATGGTACAACGCGGGCGGTGTATCTCACATAAATGCAATCAATCACTTTTTCGGCATGACCCCTGGTGCGGATGTTGAAGAATGGTACATGGATATCGTAAACGGTCTTAAAACACGCGGATTGTAGATAAATATACCGAATACCTCCAAAATATGTATACACAGGACAGGGGATGCATGCAAAGCCTCCCCTGTCCTGTATTCGGAAAATCCCTCCAGCCGTCATGACACGGGCATGCACTCTTTAATTATTGACAAATTTCCGGACTTTCCTATTATCATGATTTGATGAATAGCAGCTTTTCTGCTATAATATATTTTTTCCTGCAGCAGCGTCACAGCATTATTGTGAGCAAACAGTGTGCGGACCGTCATACGCAACATGCCCCACGCAGACCACCGGAATATGGAGAGGAAAAATGGAAATACAGAAACTGGCACATGCAGCGAAGGAAGCATCACACGACCTCGCGGCATCATCAACTGAATTAAAGAACAGGGCCCTGAAGGAAATTGCATCCGACCTGAACAGCAGACGGAAGGAAGTAATCGACGCGAACCGCAGGGATCTCGAGGAAAGCGCACAGAATAATCTTGCCGCTCCCCTCATGAAACGATTAAAATTTGATGACAGCAAAATTGATGATGTAATTGCCGGTATAGAAAGCCTTATCTCGCTCCCTGATCCTGTCGGGACAACACTCTCCGCGACAGAACTTGACCGCGGACTTGAGCTTTACCGGGTAAGCTGTCCCATCGGCGTCATCGGCGTCATCTTCGAATCGCGTCCCGATGCCCTTGTGCAGATATCGACCCTCTGCCTGAAAAGCGGCAATGCGGTGATGCTGAAAGGAGGGAGCGAAGCCCATAACACCAACCGGGTCCTCGCGGAAATCATTTCAGGAGCGTCGGAACATGCCGGCATACCGTCAGGGTGGATACAGCTCCTTGAAACACGCGCCGACGTGCAGGAGATGCTGAAACTGGATACATTTATCGACCTCATAATACCGAGGGGGTCCAATGAATTCGTGCGATATATTATGGACAATTCCAACATTTCAGTCCTGGGACACGCTGACGGAATATGTCATGTCTATGTCGACCGTGACGCCGATACACCCATGGCGGTTTCTATCACAGTTGACTCCAAGTGCCAGTACGTAGCCGTATGCAACGCCGCGGAAACGCTCCTCGTGCACGAGGATGTTGCCGGGCAATTTCTCCCGGCGGCGGCGGCTGAATTGAAAAAAAATAACGTGGAAATCCGGGGATGCGAAAAAACCGCAGCCATTATAGACGTAATTCCCGCAACGGAGGAAGACTGGAAAACTGAATACCTTGATTACATCATCTCCGTCAAAATTGTCACGTCCCTTGATGACGCGGTCCGTCACATCAACACCTACGGTTCCGGTCACACTGAAACCATTGTGACGGCAAACAACGATGCTGCAGAACGTTTCATCTCACTTGTGGACGCCGGGGATGTGTTCTGGAACTGCAGCACGCGGTTCAGCGACGGGTACCGCTACGGGCTGGGCGCTGAAGTGGGAATCAGCACCAACAAGATACATGCCCGTGGCCCCGTAGGGCTTGAGGGGCTTCTCATTTATAAATGGATCATAAAGGGCAGCGGCCAGATTGTCGCGGACTATGCTGCAGGAACCAGGAAATTTACTCACAGAAAGCTTGACACGAAATTTACTGTATAGGTATGTAACATCGGACATCATGAAAAAAATAATTTTTTCCCGTCATGCAGAACGCAGGTTATCTCTCTATAATATCAGAAAAGACAGAATCCGAAATTCAATCGAAAAGAACTTGCATGAAATCAAGAAATCAGGGAAGAATGTTTTGCTTGAAACCTATCCTGAGATGAAATATCCTGTAAAAATTGTTTACTCGGTTGAAGCAGAGTATATTATCATCATTACAGCATATCCGTTAAAGCGAGGAACACGATGAAAGTATCCTATGATAAAGAAGTAGATGCTGTTTACATTCAACTTAGCGACAACGCTCCTGAAGGTGTTGTTGAAATCAGGGAAGGGGTTAACCTGGACATAACGAATGACGACCAGATTGTCGGAATCGAAATAATTGACGCATCGAAGAAAATCGACATAAACACGCTTTTCACATACATAATTGACCGGAAAACAGCACGGGATTCCGCATAACTCACTGCACTTCTTTCAACTCCACGAGGGCCGGCATCCATTCCGCAATCCTTTTCATGGAATCAGTCACTTCGGATATTTTTGATTCCACAAAGGCAATGCTCTCATCAACTTCATTGACTGCAGTGAAATCGCCCCCTGCGGCAAGTTTATTTTTTCTTTCCGTAAGTATCTGTATTGTTTCAACAAAATCCAGCAGGTAATTGTTCAGCCTTTCGCATGACTCCTTCGTGAGGTTATAAATCCTGACCGTTTCCTCATTGTCGTTATCGATAGGCTTCAATTCAATCATGGTCCTCGTAAGCATTTTCCCCCCGCACCGTCATATTGCTACAATATATAGTACCCGGCCAATATTTTTCAATATTTATATGCACACAGCCACATCTCCAAAAATATACCTCCCGATATCCTGAATACGGGGTTCCTCTACACTTTTCACATTTTTTAAAATCCGCCGGGTTGCTGCATTTTATTAATGAATATTCATAGCTTTTTTGATATACTATATATACACATGCAAATATCGGGTAACTGTTCACTGCCCCGGTAAAAATCGGAACAGGGGAGTTCAACATGAATGTATTCTGCTACGGAACCCTGATGTTTGACTCTGTCTGGTCTTCAATCATAACAACACAATATATTTCACTTCCGGGTATCCTGCGGGGATACTCACGGAAAAGAATACGGGGAGAATCCTACCCCTGCATCATCCCGGACACCTCTTCCGCAGTGGTGCCGGGCCGCGTATACCTTGATGTTGAATGCAGGGACGTAAAGCTCCTGGATGCCTTTGAAGGCGAATGCTATCGGAGGACTGTTGAATCATGCCGGTGCATTGACGGCAGCACGTTAAATGTGTACGTGTACGTCCTCCGGGACAGCTGCCGGCATCTTGTTGAAGACGGCCCCTGGGACCCGTTCCTGTTCGCCAGCGAAGGGATTATCCCATTTACCCGGGAGTTCGGAGGTTTTCTGCGTCAGGCGGAACAGCGCCGGTTTCAGAAGCAGACCGGCACCATATGACACCCCCTGCGTTTCAGCGCTCCACTATTCCCCCGGCGAAATCCTGAACACAGTTGAATCGGTATCCATTATGGGGCTGAATTGAAACACCGACATAATTGGAGCGTCCGTTCAGAATATTTTTCCGGTGACCTCTGCTTGGCACACCATGATCGATGAGTAGCTGCAACACAATCTCCATGGGATTGCTGTGACCGTAAGAGCAGTTCTCGGAGATGGTCCGCTGCCATTGCCCGTGACGCCGTATGCGTGTCGACATGTTTGATCCGTCGGTTCCCACATGCCCTGTCCGGCCGTTCTGTCCCATATCCATTGCATGGTCTTTTGCCGCGCTTGAAAGCGTTCTGGAAGGACGGAGCGCCCCTATGGGGGCCATTATCAGCATCTGCTGATAGCACTCCCGTGCGTAATTGCCGCTGTTCCTTCTTGCTTCAAGATATGTCCGTGCAAAAAGGGGAGGATTGGTCCGGGCCTTGTTGAGAATCAGTATCACCTCTTTCTCGGCGGGAGTAAGATAATCCGCGTTTCGGGCAGTATCGATCACTGCCATGTCCCACCCTGATTGATCGCGAGGCGTGCTGTTCCCGGCGCCGTCATCCTGCCTGTCCTCCGCTGCCGGAGCTGTATCGCCCCCCCTTGAATTGTTCGCTGCCGCATACCGTTTCACTTCATCGATGGAAGGACGGACAAGCACCTTTCCTCCGACATCAACAACAGGGTACCCTACTCTCGTAAGAGAAGGATTGGATGCCCGTAATTTTGTCCACATTTCACGGCGCTTCTCCTGATTCTGTTTGACATCTATAAAGGAATGTGATATATTTTCACTCCTCAGGTTGCGCACCAGCGCGGTACAGTATCCGCACTGCTGGGAACCGTACACCAGCACCGTACCGCCTGAAGCCTGCTCTCCGGCTGTCCCGCTTCGGGACGCGTCCTGACTGCCACCGGCAGAAAGCGCCGCCTGCACATCGCTGAACGCCGGACTTATAAGGACCCGTCCATTCACATCCATCACCGGAAACCGCACCGAAGTGCTTCCGGAACGCACGGAGCGGACCTTCTGCCACATTTCCCGGTTT
>JAKQCH010000383.1 GCA_029573825.1 Spirochaetota bacterium
GCCTTCATGCGCATCTCAGCCCTTAGCGGGTCGAAGTCGGTTTCAATTTCCTCGATCTTGACGCTGCCATACCGGATGCACGGTGAACATGGATAGCCAGAAAGCCCGCATGGTTTTTGAAGACAGTATCCAGTACCTCACGGAAGAAGACTACCAGGCGGCTTCGCAGTACCTGAAAAATCCCGGGGAATACGACTTCAGGAAAATACTGAAAATGGAAACAGCTCCGGCACCGCCAATCATTACTTCATTTCGAACACGACATGTATCTTTGCAGTCACGAACTGCTGACCGCTCGATATGACATCCCCGGATGCTTCAAGGAAGCCTCCCCGGTGTACCATTAAACAGACTGATTATCCATTATCCGATTTTTCCAATAGCCTGGTTTACGTCTCAAGTGCATGATTGCGACAACGAGAATTGAGTCATTATCTAAATAGTATAGAATTGCAAAAGGGAAGCGGTTGATGACACATTTTCTGATATTTTTTGATATAAAAGGCCATGATTCCGGATAATTCTTGACCCGGGTCATTCCATTATATCATATACTTCTTGTTCTGACATTGAATCAGAAGAATCCCGGACATGCATTGACAACCGGCGTTCGGCCTCATCGGCCCATGCCGATTTTATTTCATTATCCGGTTCCGCGTCGAAACTTTCTATGATACGCTCAAGGAGTTCAGCCCGCTCCATCGGGGGGAGTTTTTTCGCCTGTTTTAATAACTGTTCAGCTGCTGATTTCATGTAGGCCTCTTGAATATTTCAATAATGAATCCGGTCGCCGGAATATTTCAAGTTTTTTTATGGGCGATCTTCAAACAGGTGCCACAATCCGGCAGGCATCATAAACTTGGGATGTGATTATTAACCTGGTTTTTATAACTATCAGCAGCATAAATCAATCCAGGATGAAAAAAAAATTACAAGGATTCCAGATTATAGCCATATACAGCTTTCGATGATTGTGATTGCTCAGCGCAAGATTCAGGCTACAATCTTTTTCCCTTTCCCATAACGCAGCCACGGATGGCCGCGTTGGGAAGCAACACGATGTTGCGCATGCAGGCGCTGCCCAGGATGCGCAAAATGCGCCTGCCTGGGCCATCAGGATGATGATCCTGAGCCCTGAACTGTTGATCTACAGATACTGAAGTGACGGAAGATTGCGGATGAATTATATTCAGGTCTGGATAATATTTTGTAAACTTCAAGGAAGGCACCCCGTCGTAGGAGGGGCAGCCTCCTTGGCATCGGCGTAAAAAGCTCTTCGACGAAAAGCATACCGGATGCATGGTGACCAGCGACCCGACAGGCGACATCGCCCCGCTTTTTCAAAAATTCTCCAGCATCAGGAATCTTAACAATCTGCTCCGCAGAGACTCGTTTTTTCATTATAGCCTGATTTTACTTGCTTTTTTATCAGGTAGCACAGACCATCCTCATGGTCCTGTTTCAAGGGGCTGGACCGGCGAGGGGAATAATATCGTTTATTGATACAGAACGAGAAGACATCCGATGA